>DBYV01000039.1:0-26493 GCA_002310995.1 bacterium UBP6_UBA1177
CCGACAGTCACAAGTGTCGCGGCGATCAACGCGGGGATGCTCACCAATGAAAAAAAGCTCCACGTTTTGGAAAGATCGGGAACATCTGAATTTTCAGGAAGAGTTTTCGACGTGATCGATGTCAAAATAAATGGCAACAGCGAGGCTGAAATGCTCTTTTCACCGTTTCCGGTCACGAAAGAGACAAAAAAGATCGTTTTCGGCGGCTACACTTCAAAAAGCGGCGAAGGGATAAAACCGAAAGAGGCAATAGAAGTAGATCTGCCGGATCTCGGCGAAACGACGGAAGGAAGCGGAGAATTCACGGTAAAACTCCCGGGAATGCCGGTCGAAGTCGATGTCCCGCTCGACTGGACACTCAAACTTGAGGAGGAAGACGTTTCTATAAACACTCCTTCCGGCTCGTATTCCGGACTCAGGCACTACACGGGAAGCGGAAAGATAAGCGAAGGGACTCTCGGCGACTTTCTCGGAAACACCGAATTTACAGGCGAAGTCTACTTCAGCCCGACTCTCGGGATCCCGGTCCAGTACAAACTGAACGGCGTCAACTTCGAGGGAGACCTCGAATCGGTCTGGGATTACGGCGATCCCGACGAAACCGGCTACAGAGTCATGAAGAAATCGGGCATCGTAAACAGCGAAAATCCTTCGTTCCAACTTAGCACTTACGAACTTAAGGGAAATTTCGACGCTGACCCGGACCAGCACGCGAAAATGCTCCTTGAAATCAGGTATCTTGACGAAAACGCGGCAAAAAACGACCCGATGCCTGAAATCAATGTCGAATTCGGCACGGTCTCGGGCTATTTCCCGTCTCAGATTGTCGAATCTCCGGTCAGTATTTTCTTCCCCGAAGAAGAGGGCGAAGGATACAAATATTTCATCGCATACGTCAGCCAGGCGGCGAAAGGACATAACGGCCCGATATCCTACCGCGTTTCAGTCTCAGGCGGCGAATCGGTGAAGCCTCTTCGCGTCACAGCAAGGATTTACTACAACAAAGTCGAGTAAAAAACTGTTAAAAAATTTTCAGGAATATCGCTTATTTGCAGGATGCAAGTAAAAAAATCTTGACTTTGTCCTTTATTTAACTATCAATCCAGCCCGTGAATTTCGTTTTGTTCACTCTCAGCCAATATGCTTGGGTGTTTTAACAAAAATCAAAAATTGATTCTCGTTAGTTTGGAAGAAATGGGTAATTTCTTTGAAAGAGTCCTTTAATTTCGATATTTTATCAACCATTTGGAGAAACTTATGAATTTACAAGAGTTAAAGAACAGAAAGCCCGATGAACTCGTCGCAATGGCCGAACAGCTCGGTATCGAAGAGGCTTCATCGAAAAGAGTCCAGGAACTTATTTATGAGATCCTGCAGAAACTCGTTGAAAACAATGAAATTATTGAAGCGGACGGCGTCCTTCAGATCCTCACGGACGGTTTCGGTTTCCTCAGAAGCCCGAAATACAACTACCTTCCGGGTCCCGACGACATCTATGTTCCGCCGTCAATGATAAAAAGATACGGTCTCCGCACAGGTCAGACGATAAGCGGTGAGATCAGAAGCCCGAAAGAAGGCGAAAGATACTTCGCACTTCAGAAAATCACATCGGTTTTTGAATCGGAAGACATCGAAAAGAACAGACACACACCTCTTTTCGACAACCTCACTCCCTTCTACCCGACTCAGAAGATCCATCTCGAGACAAAAAGCACTGTTATGTCAACAAGGATCATGGATCTCCTCGTTCCGATAGGCATGGGACAGCGCGGTCTTCTCGTTGCTCCGCCGAGAACCGGTAAAACCGTCCTTCTTCAGGACATCGCTCACTCGATCACCGAAAACCATCCCGACATTTTCCTCATCGTTCTGCTTATTGACGAACGTCCCGAGGAAGTTACCGATATGATGAGAAGCGTTAAGGCGGAAGTCATCGCTTCAACATTCGACGAACCCGCTACACGCCACGTTCAGGTCGCTGAAATGGTTCTTGAAAAGGCTAAGAGAATGGTAGAATACGGCAAGGACGTCGTTATTCTTCTTGACTCGATCACAAGACTTGCACGTGCTTACAACGCAGTCGTTCCGCCGTCAGGCAAGATCCTTTCCGGCGGTGTCGACGCTAACGCACTCCACAAACCGAAAAGATTCTTCGGTGCTGCAAGAAACATCGAGGAAGGCGGATCGCTCACGATCATCGCAACTGCTCTTATCGATACCGGTAGCCGTATGGACGAAGTCATTTTCGAAGAGTTCAAAGGAACCGGTAACATGGAAGTCCACCTTGACAGAAAGCTCATGGAAAAGAGAATTTTCCCGTGCCTCGACATCAACAAGTCGGCAACAAGAAAAGAAGAGCTCCTTCTCGAACCCGATGTTCTCAACAAGGTATGGATCCTCAGGAAGCTCCTTCACCCGCTCAATGTCATCGACTCCATGGAGTTTATGCTTGACAAAATGGGAAAAACCAAATCCAATAAGGATTTCCTCAAGGCTATGAACGCATAAACCTTTGAGATCACGTGGTTTTTCATATCCTGCCCGACGCCCGGCAAAAAAAAGAATCTTTCTGGTTCTTCTGATTGCCGTCATAGTTGCGGCAGGATTTTTTTTGCGTAAAAAATCTTATCAATACCCGTATTCGTGGTCGCAGAGTTCTGCCGAAGCCATGACTTTTGAAAAAGCTGTCGCATTTTGCAACAACCTTGAAGAAAACGGCTTCGATGACTGGCACCTTCCCGAACTCCACGAGATCAGAACGCTTGAAAATTTCTGCATTGAAGAAGAAAATCCAGATTTCTGCGCCGTCACCGACAGCTGCGAATGGAACAACTGCGAAAACGAACTTTGCGGAAAGTGCGTGAAATACGAAGAAGTTGTCGATCACGGCACTTTCTGGACAAAAACACCGTTTCACGGCAGAAAAGTTTTTGTTTTCACAATTTCAGAAGAAACCGAAAGAAATCAAGCACTTAAAAGCGAAACGCATTTTGTGAAATGCGTCCGCCGCGCCGAATCTTCGTGACGACGCAACGTCGTAACGGCGTGACGTCAAAAATACGGCGCGAAACAAAATTGCGGCGCGCCGCAACTATTCATTATTATTGATTCTGCCCCAGACATTGCGGACTGATTCTTTAAGAGTTTTTACATCTTCGGCATCTTTTGTCGCCGTGATTCTGAGGAAAACACACTGGTCGAGCTCTGCGATACCGCGCGCAATATCTTCGGCAAGCGACTGACAGCTGGGAGATCCGCACATTCCGCAGTCGATATTGGGAAGAACCTGCATGATCGTATCGACATGCTCCATCTTTTCGAGAGCGATTTCCATGTCGTCGTCCAAGGAGAGCATTGATCTCGGCTGAAGTTTCTCAAGTTTGAAGGCTTCCTGAAGATACTCGCTTCCGCATTTGCCGAAAAGGCGGCAGTTCTGACACGCCGCGTCATTTTTGTCGGCTGTTTTTCTGCACGGCGGCAGGACTTCTCTTTGCATGAGGTTCCTCACTGTCAGGAAACGGTTGCCAGGAACAAGGATTCCTCCGGCGCAGCTTTCGTCACAAGCCCTGAGTTCGAGGAAAGTAATGTTCTCGTCAAGTTCTCCGTTCTCAAGTTTGTCCAGAATCTCGATGACATTGTGGATTCCGTCAACCGCCATCGCGTGGTTATCACGTCTGATGCACTCGCCGCCGGTAAGTTCCCATGTGACGTGAGTGTTGTCGGCCGGGCGGCAGAGTTTACCCGAATCGGCTTTATCATTCGAAACGAAAGAATAGATCTTATTATAAATCAGGTCCATGTTTATTACGCCGTTGACTGCCGATTTTTTCTCACCGACTGGGTGCTTTATCGCTACGATTTTCGCAGCACACGGAGAAACATAGAAAATTCCTATATCAGCCGGATTTATTCCTGTCTTTTCAAGTTCGTGACGACAGTGAGCGGCAGCAATGTCAAGAGGCGGCTTTATCAGGGTTATGTGCTTGAGAAGTGACGGAAATCTAACCTGAATCAGCCTGATTACAGCGGGACAGAACGATGAAATCAGCGGAAACTCGACATCGCTCCTCTGCTCATACTCGTCCTGAGCCTCCTCAATGAGCGAAGATGCGCGCGAAACCTCGTAAACATGAGTAAAACCGACGCTTTTCAAACCTTCAAAAATCGATTTTGTTCCCGAATTTTCGTCAAACTGCCCCATCAGGACCGAAGGAACAAGGGCAACGCGGCATTTGTAGTCGAAAATCCTTTGGAAATCGTCCTGTTCGACAATTATCGCGTTGTGCTTGCACGAAATCATGCACATTCCGCAGTCGACGCACTTGTCAGGGTTGACAGAAGCCTTTCCGCCGCGGATTCTTATTGCGTCCGTCGGACAAGTCCTCATACAGTGCGTGCAGCCTATGCACTTGTTTTTGTTGATTCTGAGCGCGTGATGAAAAAAAGGTTTTTTATTGCGCGTCACCATGAAACCTCCGTTTACGCAAGGTTAAAAAGAAGAGTGATCTTCGTCCCCTTGCCTACTACACTTTCAATCTTCAAATCATCGGTATTCGCCTTGATGTTGGGCAACCCCATTCCGGCACCGAAACCCATTTCGCGGACTTTTGTCGAAGCGGTCGAATAACCCTGCTGCATCGCAAGACCGATATCGGGGATTCCGGGACCTTCGTCGTCAAGAACTATCTCTATTTTCTGTGGCGAGATATCGGCGGTGATGTTTCCGCGGTATGCGTGCGCCACAATATTGACCTCGGCTTCGTAAAGCGCAACGACAACCCGTTTAAGCACGCCCGGATTGACATTCAATTTTTTAAGAACTTTCTTGATGTTTCCCGAAGCGTTGCCGGCATTCAGGAAATCTCCGCCTTCCACGTGATACTCGAACTTCATAGCTCACCCTAAAAAAATCAGTAAACCGGACTAAGACCGTGAGTGTAAAGAATGCCCGAAATGTGATAGACTGAAAGCGGACACTCCATAATTACGGCATCATTTTCCCTTGCAAGCTCGATCATCTCCTCGGTCGCCTTTTTCTTTCTCGCAAGGATTATGGTCGAAACATCCATCATATCGGCCGTTCTTACAGACTGCGGGTTTGCGAGCCCGGTGATCAGAACGCCGTTGTCAAAAGGAGTTGTAAGAACGTCGCTCATCAGGTCCGATGCGAACGCTCTTTCGATCTCGCGGTCGGTAAATTCCTCGCCGCATACGATTTTTGCATTAAGAAGAGTAACAATTTCACTTATTTTCATAATCAAGCACCATAAAATAAAAGGTAATAAACCAAAAAAACGCGGCGATTTTACATATGATTGGAAAAATAGCAAAAGATTTATTTTTTTGAACTCCACCCGTTTTTGCGTATAATCGAGCGCTTTTTTTGAACTTTTATGGAGAGAAAAATGTCTTCAAACAAACAGGAAAAACTCAAAATTCCGCTGAAACAGTCAATGATGATGCTGCTCGGCTTCTGCAAGGACAAGCTCAAGGAACAGCTCGTTTCCGTTCTTCCGGTTGTTATTTACCTCATCCTTTTCCAGTCGATGATCCTCGGAATGCCGATTTACGAAGCCGGCGTCATTTCTGTCGGTATCGGACTTGTAATTTTAGGTCTGGCTTTCTTCCTTGAAGGTCTTTTCCTCGGAATCATGCCGCTCGGTGAAATTCTGGGTATAAAACTGCCGCTCAAAAGCGGACTTTTCACGATCATCGCATTCAGCTTTATCCTCGGTTTCGGCGCGACTTACGCAGAGCCTTCAATCGCGATCCTCAAGGCTAACGGCTCTTTCGTAAAGCCGTGGGAAGCGCCTCTTCTCTTCGTCATGCTGAACCAGAAAGCCGAATATCTTGTAGCTTTTGTCGGGATCGGCGTAGGTATCGCGGTTATCGCCGGTATGCTCCGTTTCATGAAGTCGATTTCGCTCAAACCTTTTATTTTAATAGTCATTCCGCTCCTTCTTCTCTTCACGATCTGGGGCGTTTTTGACCAGAACCTGCTTTACATCACAGGTTTAGCCTGGGACTGCGGCGCTGTAACGACAGGCCCGGTAACGGTTCCCCTTGTTCTCGCTCTCGGTATCGGTATCTGCAGGACAGTCGGCGGCGAAGACAGCGATTCGATGGGTTTCGGTGTCGTAACTCTTGCCAGCGCGTTCCCGATTTTGGCAGTCTATATTTTCGGCGCTGCGCTCAACATGAGCCTCCCCGAACCTATGTCGCAGACCGATTTCTTCAGCGACGCGAACCATGCGAAAGCGCTTCAGATAGTCGGAACAGAAGAGAGATTCGAGGCCGTCAAGCAGCAGTTCACTGAAGCGGCTCTTTCTGCAAGCGACAAAGTCGAAGAGGCGATAAACCTTGTCAATGTCGCAAGCACGAAATTCTTCGAAGCGGCAAAGGCGATCCTTCCCCTAACGATCTTCATTCTCCTTGTTTTTGTCGTTCTTCTCCGCGAAAAACTTCCTAAAAAGGACGAGATTTTCCTCGGTATCTTCATTTCGATCCTCGGAATGGGACTTTTCGGAATAGGCATGGAATACGGCCTTTCCAAAATCGGAACCCAGGTAGGATCAAGACTCCCGGCATCTTTCAGCGCGATAGAACTGAGCGACAGCCAGGAGACGATGCATAACTTCGACAAGGAGATCGTCCAGAAATCGATCACTCCCGAGGGCGAAGTCAACGAATTTTTCTTCAAAAAAGAGGGTGACAACAAATATTCGCAGATCCCGTTCGTCGAGAAAAACTACGACGAACCGAGAAAAATTTACCGCTACATCCCGCAGATAGGTCCCATTTTCGGCAAAAACGGTGGCAGCGGCGGATACCTGATCGTCATACTTTTCGCATTCATCATGGGCTTCGGAGCGACACTCGCCGAACCTGCTCTCAATGCGCTCGGAATGAAAGTCGAGGAACTTTCGGTCGGTACTTTCAAAAAGACGACACTGATCTACGCGGTCGCTTTCGGAGTAGGACTCGGGATCGCGCTCGGAGCAGTGAAAATCATCTGGAACATTCAGATTTTCTGGATGCTAATTCCTTCATACCTGATCCTTCTTGTTCTCACGGCGATCTCGGATGAGCAGTATGTCAACATCGGCTGGGACAGCGCGGGCGTTACCACCGGTCCCGTCACCGTTCCGCTCGTTCTTGCGATGGGTCTCGGACTCGGTGCGAGAGTTGAAGGCGTAGTCGAAGGTTTCGGAATCCTCAGTATGGCTTCAGCCTGCCCGATTCTGGCTGTTCTCCTCATGGGAATCAGCGCGAGCCGCAAGGCCAAGAAAATGCAGAACGCAACAAATGGAGGCAGATAATGAAATTCACGAATATAGCGAAATTCACGTGCAGCGTTTATAAAAATGTCTCTCCTAAAGTAGCTGAAGCCCTGAAGGAATGCGGCATAGACAACTATATCGCACAGCGCAGCAGTTCGATCGTTTCAACCGACAAGCACTGGCTTTTCAACCGCAAGGGAATTTCCGAAAACATACTTGAAACTTATCACTTCTATGTTCCGGTCGAGAAAGAAAAAGAAATTTTCGACAAAATCGTTTACGGCGCCGACCTTTCGCAGGAAGGACGCGGTTCGATATTCACCGAACAGGCAGTTCTTATCGAAAAGAGCGAAAACAATGAGAATTTCGACGGATTTGACTTCGCTTTTGAAAATTCGCAGGCAAACTACATGGGTATCTGCGCGATCACTCAGCGCGGAAGAGGACTTGCACTTGCAAAAACCGCAATTGACAAAGGCTCTTGCGTTCCGATGATCTCCTACGGCATCGGCGGTGGAATCCGCGACAGAATGGGGCTCATCAGAATCACGATCCCCGCTGAAAAAGAGACGATAAACATTGCTGTCGCAAACCACGACGCGCAGGGAATGATGGATCTTCTCATCGAAGGCGGTCACCTCGACCGTCCCGGCATGGGTTTCATTTTCTCATACCCGATAAATTTAGCAACTCTCGACTCAAAAACCTTCTTCGGAGCTAACCGCGCAGCTGCCAGCATGGGCCAGATAATCAGCGTAATCGACTCGATCCAGGGCGGCACCGAGTGGCGAAAACGGACTCTTAACGCCAAAAACGCTGTCGAAAGGACATACTTCACGAACCTTGAAAACATCATGCTCATCTGCAACGACACGCAGTCGAAAGAGATGCTCGATGCAGCAATGTCGGCGGGAGCAAGCGGCGCGACAATATCGAACTGCCGCGAGATGACAAAAACCCAGGACGGTTTCACCAAAAAATCGATGGAAATCTCCGACATGGTCATCGGCACTGCACAGAGGGCAAAAATCCTCACCGCACTCGTCAAAGCGGGTTTCTTCTCTGACAAAACCGACGGAAAAATCATCGTCAAGAAGAGCGGAACAGCATTTTCCTACACCGACAAAAAGAAAAAATAAGAGGTAAAATATGAAATTTTCACTCATTCCTATCCTTACGGTCGTATTTTTGTTCATTTCGTGCAGTTCGGGGCAGAATTTTGAAGGCTTCGAGGACAAGGTTTTCATCAACTGCATCAAAAAACTTGACAAAAAGTTTGAAGAAATTCAAGAACTTGACTGTTCCAATACCGAAGAGACGCTCAAAGCAAACCCGTTCGGCGAATCGCTGATAAACAGCATAAAAGGCGTCGAAAAACTTACAAATCTCGAAAAGCTCACTCTCAAAAAAAATAAGATTGAAGATATTTCGATGCTCTCGCAACTCACTAAACTCAAACACCTCGACCTCGGAGAAAACGAGATCAAAACCATGTATCCGCTCGAGAATCTGACGAACCTGACCTATCTCAACCTTGACAAAAACTACATCGGCGACATGCGCCCGGTAAAAAGTCTTGTCAACCTCGAAGAACTTGACATGAGCCGCAACGGAATCCAGGGACTTGCCGATTTCTCGAAACTCAAAAAACTCAAAAAACTTTATCTCAACAGCAACAGAATAAGCGATGTCGCACAGATCGCAGACCTCACCGAGCTGACGCACCTTTACCTAAACGACAACGCCGTCATCGAGATTTTCCCGCTCAAACCGCTCCAGAAACTCAAAGTCTTGAGCCTCAACATTAACAGAATCGACATCATTCTCGTCCTCGGAAAACTCATGGCTCTCGAGGAACTTTACATGCAGGACAACCAGCTCCGCGACCTCGCGCCGATAAACGATCACCCGAAACTTAAGCTTGTCGATGTCGAAATGAACTCGATTTACTCCTTCGACAGCGTCGCAGATCTCGAAGCGAGAGGCTGCAAAATTCTCGGCAAAAAAGTCCAGACAAAATAATTTTAAAGATTGCCCTTTTTATTTTTGACTTTTAAGCGCTCATTCCTATAATTACGCGAAGTTTGGCTTATGTGATTCTTGGAATATTTATTGGAGGTTCAGAAAAAATGAAGAGATTACTGGTAGTTATGCTGTTGTTGCTCGGAGTTTCAGCTTTCGTTTCATGCAACAGCTACGATGTTGAAGGAAAACCCGAAATCGCGTCGAACCCGGCAAAAATGGTTTTCGCTTACTATCCGTGGGATGATGGAAGCAACGCAGACACCACCGACACCGCAGACACGACTGACACATCTGATACCGCAGACACGGCTGACACTTCAGACACGACTGACACATCAGATACCACTGACACGACTGACACTTCAGACACGACTGACACATCTGATACCGCAGACACGGCTGACACTTCAGACACGACTGACACTTCAGATACCACAGACACGACTGACACTTCAGACACGACTGACACTTCAGACACGGCTGATACCGCAGATACAGCTGATACTGCTGACACATCTGATACGGCAGGTATCGAAGAAGATACTCCAGTTTATGTAAGAACTGTAAAATCCGCTGTCGCAGATGTAATCACAGAAGAGTTCGAGATTTACAACCGCGGCGTTACCGGTGAACTCAAAATTAGAAAGATTAACATGATTGACCCGAACGGTCAGCTCATTGCAAGTCTTGAAAACGAAACCTACAAAAAGCTTTTCCAGATTGAAGTTCAGAAGATGGAAAACGGTATCGCAGCTGAAGGATTCAACCCGAAAGGACTCACTTTCGACTACATGGGCGAAAACAAAGAAGATGCTATAGCTTCACTCTGCCCGCTTCAGCTTGACTCTGCTGAAAAGATCTGCAAAAAAGGCTTTGATCCGAAGAAATACAACTCAAAGTTCAAAATCCGTCTCAGCTATGATAAGACGGCTGCAACTTCTCTCAAGGATAATCCTCCGGCAGAAAGACTTGACGACGATGTACTTAAATACAGACAAAGCGGCGACTTCTCGATTGAGATCTGCACAAATGATCCGACGAAAGGCAAAACCGATACCTGTGGCGAAAGTTCGACAAGCTACAGAATTCAGATTACCAGACAGCCGAACAAACCGCCAAAACCGATAATCCATGTAACTTTCAAATCCGCTATTACCGAACCGATGTCATACAGGAACATTTATGACAAAGTTGATATGGATCTTGCAAAAACCTGCGTTTCCGATCCCGATGCTCCTGAAAAGTGTCTCGAAAACTGGAAGGAAAGATACTACATCAAATACAAATGGGAAATGAAAGAGTCGCCGACTCCTCTTCTTGAACAGTCAAGACTTCAGCTTGCCGAGAGCAGCGGTTCAGCAGGCCAGTGGCTTCCCGATGACGGCAAGAGAGACAACCCGAAGAGAGCAACTTTCACAGGTTTGATGATTACTCCGAGAAGATATCCCGGTGAAGAAAACAAAGAGTATAATGCAGAAAAATGTACTTCTGTATGCGGAAGTGAACCGGTATACGACAAGAACAATCCTGACGACTTCCTGTTCCTCAAACTTTCTGATTACCTCATCTGCCGCCAGCAGTATTGCGAAGAAACAAAAACGAAATACTACAAAATCAACATTCAGGCTGAAACAGTTGACAAGGAGACAGACCTTGTCAGTGATACAGCCGACATAACGATTGTTCCGAAAATTATCCCGCAGGCTCGTGTAGTTGCTCAGCTTACCTGGAAACAAGGTTTCAAAACAAAAGCAGAATCTGAATCAAAAGAAGGTGTTGCAATAGATATCGATATTCACATGATTAAGAAGAGCAGTCTCGAAGCTCCGCAGTATGGATTTACTCCGACAGACGGTGTTCTCGGAACATCTTACCGTAATGAAGACTCTGAAGCTGCTTATCCGCTTGGTTCTGAAGGATCAGAAAAATACTGGCGTCATGATGACTGTTCATTCAATGACGACGGATTGGACGGTGTTAATGAAGGCAGGACAATCCAGTGGCACGCTTCACTCGATATTGATAACACATGGGGCGGCAACAACTACGAAACTCCTGAAACCATAGGTCTTGGTCCGATTGAAGACAAAAAGGATAACACAACTGGTGCTGACGGTGCTGACGGCGTGCCTGATGTTCCGGTTATTGATGACCAGTATCTTCTTGTTGTCGGCTATGTAAACTGCATTTCCAATTATTCTGATGGTGCAGGCGATCGTTGTAAGATTGAATACAATGGTGAAGATAGCGCTTACGAAGTAGACGCAAGAGTCGAAATTCTTGTTGATGGTGACGAAGCTCCGAGAAAAGCAGGAAAAGATCGTCCGGCTGACAACTATGCTACAACAACAAAGGATTTCAAAATCAAAGTCAACGAGTGGAAAGCTATTGCCGTTGTTAAATGGGACAACTCTTTGGCATCACCAGAAAGCAATACCTCCTATCCTGGCAACGCAATTGTTACGGATACCAAAATGGAAGATAAGGAAATCACAACTGATCCTGTAAACCATCCGGTATGCACATACGATATGTCTGATGCAGTTCTTATTCCGATTTGGGATGCTGATACTTACAAAGCGTATGTAACCCATGTTGATGAAGAATCTCAGACTCACATAGGCGAGTGCAATTAATCTGATTTCTTTCAACCGGGCCTTGAGCCCGGTTTTTTTTGCGCAAAAACCTAATATTTATTTCATTGAAAAACTAATTTTGCCAGTAAAAGCAGGAAAAATTATTTGTTGTTTTTGAAAACGTTTTCAGGAAGAGATATCTTCATATCCGACCACATGAAAGCCTTTTCCATGCACATGTAAAGCGGCGGATTGCCTTTAAAATATGAGGAAATACGCGAATTGAAAGCGGTATAAAATTTTCTTCTTTGGAAAGCGAGATACCTGAGTTTGTTATCGCTGTCAGACGGAAACATCTCGCCGCGCAGAAGCAGACTTCCAGGGTTGCGTCCGACTATAGTTTCAGTTAAAGCGAGCGTGTGGCGAAAACCGCCCATGCTTATCCACGCAATTTTTTCGGGGTCAAGCTGAGAAAAAATAAAATCTATGAGTTTCATGTAGTCGTCAAAAAGTTCATCCAGCATAAGCACCGGGTCAAAGTGAATAGCAACATTCACTCCGGCCGACTGCAGTTGCATCGCCGCGTTCATCCTTTCTTCGATAGTAGCTGTTCCAGGCTCTTCATAAGCGCTGAAGCGCGGAACATTCACCGAAAATCCGACAACGATATTCGCGTCATGGTAAAGTTTTTTCACTTCGAGCAGGCGTTTAACCTCTGCCGATTTTGTCTTGAACTCAAACTGCACCCTGTCAAAAAGCGAGCGTTTAGACAACTCTCCAATGAAAAATCCGCTTTCGTCAAGCAGATGGTCAAGAGCCAGTGAATCGGCGAGCTCCCCTGTTCCGACGCGGAGGAAGCGGTTTTCGGCAAGGAATGAAACTATCTCTTCTATCGCCTTTTCCTTGTTGAGAAAAACCGTAATGAACGGGTTGTTGCCGATGTAGTGCTGCAAAATGCAGTAGGAGCAGTCGTAAGGGCATCCGGTAACGCTGTTTATCGTGTAGTAGTTGCAGCAGACAACACCTTTGCTACCGGGACATTTTTTTAAAAACCGGCCTTTGTTTTCGGTAAAAAAAAGCACCTTTTTGGCGGTTTTGAAAAGATCTTCGCCAGGATTCCGCCTGATTTCGTCCAAAAGCTCGTCTTTCGTCACAAATTCAGGCTTAAGCGAGAGTTTTTCCGCTATTTTATGCGGAAGTTCCGCGTTTCCGAACTCCGGCTCTACAACTATTTTTTTTATTTCAGGACGCATTTTTCTCTCGGATTACGGTTTAGGAACAGATGAAACTATGCTCTTGAGGTCGTCGTCGTCGAATCTGAGCCCCAGACCGAAGTAAAGATCACGCTCACCGTTTATCAAGTCTTCGCCGCCAGCTGTCAGATAAAGCCAGCTGAAAGGCTCAATCGCCCAGAGGAGAGGCCGTGCCATACCCTGAACACGCAACTGTGGAGCACCGCCGCTTCCGAAATCAAAAATCTCGGCTGAAAGCGAGACATATTTCCATGGATTATAATCAACTCCGAAACCAGCCTTATTTTGGAAAATACCGCCACGAAGTGCAACCGGTCCGAAAATTCGTCCTATCTGAAGATTGAATTTCAGCCTATCGGTAACCACTGTTTTGTCATCCTCGACAATGTATGTGGTACCATTCACATCCGTTGTATGGGTTGTCGTTGTATGCGAAACATTTCCACGCGGATCATCGACCACGCCTAGCAGATAAAAGCGGTCTTTACGCGGTTGCAAAGTGATATCAAAGTATGTTTTAAACGCATTGTCAAAGACCATGTAGTTCGAATGCGCATCAACATAAACCTTCATCCCGAGCAGAGTGTCGGCATAGTCGGTTAGCTTGTCGGAAACTTTGACGATATCTTCGTAAAGTTTTTCGTCGGTGAGAAGTTTACCCACCGTTCCCTCGCCGTTTGCCACTTTTTCGGTAATCTGATTAACGTTAGAAGTGATTTCCCTGACATCCTGCATTGCATTCCGTGAAGCAGCCAGCTCGTCAGCTATAAGTTTCAGGCTGCTCCTGAGATCGTCGAGGGTCTGATTCAATTTTTCGTCCTTGCCGTCCGAAATTTCTGCGATTCTGTCTGTAACTTTGAGTGTATTTTCCAATATTTTCGACAACTTTTCCATTTCATAATCACTTTTTGCATTCACTTTCTGCATCACTTCCGAAATATCCCTGAGAGTTGCAGAAAGAAGCTTCATGTTTCCTTCAATATTCTGTGTCGTATTTTCTGTCATTCTGACAAGCATATCTATAATTTTATTGAGTTTTTCCTGGTTTTCGCGTTCAAGTACCTTCTCCATCAGAGCGTCTGTCTTTTCCATTATTTCCGTAACTTTGCCCATTGCGGCAGACATTCCAGATGCAGTATTTACATTTTTTATGTATTCGTTTTCCTTCAAAAGCGGTGCTGAACTGTCGCCTGGCACAAGAACGAGAACATTGGTTCCAAGCATACTTTCCATCACTTTTTCCAGTTTTGCGTTTTCGTAAACGGCAAGATCTTTTGAGATTTTGAGGGTAAACTTAGCCTTGCCGTTTTCGAGCCCGATTTTGTCAAGTTTTCCGACAACAACACCTGCAACAAGCACGTCACTGTCGCGCAAAAGGCCCATCGCGTCGTCGGCAAGCGCAAAGTATGTTTTAGTATCACCTTCAAACAAATCAGCTGATTTATATATGTAAACTCCGGCACAGCAGGAACAAATAATGAAGAAAATACCTATCTTGAGTGCTCTGTTCATACCTGCTACCCGCCTATTCCACGGAAAGAATTGGAAATAAAATGCTTCATCACTTCATGATTCGAAGCAAGGGCCTCATCGGGCGTTCCGCAGAACTGTATCACACCGTCATAAAGAAGCGCAACTTTATCCGCGTGTCTGAAAACCGAAGCAATATCGTGACTTATAACGACACAGGTCATATTAAGTTCCTTGTTTACCATATCAATCAGCGCATCGATACTTTCCGCAAGTATCGGATCAAGCCCAGTAGTCGGCTCGTCAAAAAGGACGATTCTCGGTTTCACCGCTATCGCACGCGCCAATCCAACCCTTTTCCTCATGCCGCCCGAAAGTTCCGACGGAAACTTCTTTTCCGTCCCGGGGAGCCCGACAAGTTCAAGCAGTTCCGCCACTCTCGCAGAAAGCTCTTTGCCGTTCTTCATGCCGAGCTGCTCGACAAGAGGAAATTTAATATTATCCTCAACTGACATAAAATCAAACAGAGCTGCATCCTGAAAAAGATAACCTATATTTTTCCTTATTTCCAGAAGTTCTTCCTTATTCATCTTCGTGATATCAGAATCCCGGAAAAAAATCTCACCAGAATCAGGCTTGAGAATGCCGATAATATTCTTCAACAGCACACTTTTCCCCGTTCCGCTCTTTCCAATCACAGCTGTGATACGCCCCTCTTCTATATCAAGATTGACTCCGTTGAGGATTTTGTGCTCCTCACCAAATGACTTATAGACATTGCGGACTCTGACAATAGCGTTTTCCATTACATTCCCAAGAACCTGATAAACAAAAAAGTCATTATATAGTCAGCAACCAGAATAGCAACGGTAGAAATAACAACCGCAGCTGTAGTCCTTCTCCCTACGCCCTTGGCGCCGCCGTTCGTGCGCAAGCCGTGATAGCAGCATATTACCGTTACGATAAAACCGAAAACGGCAGCTTTTATTAATCCTGTCCAGATATCGTCAGGATCAACGAAAAAAAACATCGTCTGATTGTAAGCAACTCTGTTTACACCCATTACATGCGCCGCCACAAAATATCCGCCATAGACTCCCACAGCGTTTGCAACAGCCGTAAGTGCAGGAAAAGCCAGAATCGAAGCGAAAATACGCGGAACAACAAGATAACGCAACGGACTGACAGCCATAGTCTCCATTGCGGCAATCTGCTCCGTAACCTTCATGCTACCGATCTCTGCCGTCATTGCAGAACCGTTTTTAGCAATAAGCACAATAGCCGTAACAACAGGAGCAAGTTCACGGCTCATCGCTATCGCCACAGCGGCTCCGGCAAAAGTCTCGGCACGGAAAATATACATTATATTGATAAGCTGCAACGCAAGAATCATACCTGTCGTAAAAACGGAAAGAGAGACTATCGGAATTGACTGAAGTCCTATTCTTTCAATATGTTCCGCAATCTGCCCGATACGGTAAGGCGGCACAAAAAGCCATCGGCAGCAATCACCGAGAAAGCGCACAAAATCACTTAAACTGCGGCATAATTTATAAAAAAAATCCAGCAATTTCAAACCTTCATCAAAAACCGGCTAAAAATAACAGCCAAAATAGAATCCGTCAAGTAAATGAACAGTGAGTCAAGTTCAAACATTATACGATATTTTTACGAAGGAAAAAGTTAGGACATCAAAAATTTGGAAAAGACTTCGACAACATTAGGATCAAACTGTCTTCCGACATTTTTTTTCAATTCGCCCAAAGCCTCTTCCTGCTGTTTCTTTCTGTGATAAGGTCTGTTTGAAGTTATTGCATCGTAGGCATCAGCAACATGCATTATCCTCGAAGCAAGCGGGATTTTTTCCCCTTTCAAACCCTCCGGATAACCCGATCCGTCCTGATTTTCGTGGTGATAAAGAATGTAGTATGCTATTTTGTCCATTCCAGAGACTTTGTTGAGTATGTCGTAACTCTTCTGGGAGTGAGCTTTTACAGTCTGCCACTCTTCATCAGTAAGCTTGTCTTTTTTTCGATAAATCGAACGGTTCCCGGCAAGTTTTCCAATGTCATGAAGAAAGGAAGCCCAGCGTATAGTCAGAATCTCGCTTTCATCAAGCTTCATAAGATAAGCCATCTGTACCGCAAGTTCAGCCACACGCAGAGAGTGGTTGTATTCCGACGATGTCAGATTGTCTGCGATTGAGGCAATCATCTTGAAAAAACGATTCAGAGTGTCTGGCGAAGATAACAAGTGATGATCTGTCATCTCTTTTTTGAGTGCAGCCATATTCCATTCAATCTCTTCGGCACTTTTTATCGCATCAAAAAGCCCTTCGTTCTTCACAAGGTTGACGAAAACTTCATAAATTTCAGGGTCGAACTCTTCACCGGAAAATATCCCGAGCAGAGAAATGATTTCATCAGAATTGTCCATCGAATGAACCTGAGCGGCTATATCAACAGCGTCCGCAACTCTTATTATTCTTGAACAAAGTGGTATTTTGTCACCTTTCAGACCTTTAGGGAAACCTGTGCCATCGTAAAATTCGTGATGCGTTCCCACAATTTCGCTGATATTTCTGAAAGTCGGGAAAGTAGCAAGAATCGTTTCACCTCTGTGCGGATGCGCAAAAATACGGAAATTGCTTTTCTGACCGTAAACATCCGGAATCTGTGTCAGCATGTCAATAACATGACCGTCGAGCATTACTCCGCCGATATCGTGAAGCAGGGAGGCAAAAAACAATTCTTTCATCGAATTTTTGTCAAGATTCAGCTTTTTACCGATTCTGCATGCCATTATGCAGACTTTCCAACTGTGATAAATTTCGTTGCCAGAACCGTCCAGTTCGCACGCTTTGACAAATTCAGATACAAAATCGGCAGCGAAAGAAGACGGAAAAGCTATATCCTGAATAGGAAGTTGAGTAAGTCTTGCCTGCGGATATATAGTCACTTAAAGAGCTCCAAGTTGTTTAAGAACACACTGCCAGCGAACAAGCTTCTTTTCCGATTCTTCAACTACAGAAACAACATGTTCGAGGTTGTTGAACGGTTTGAGAAGGAAGTCGTTTGCGCCGTTTTCAAGAGCAGCAATAACTCTGTCCGTTGTAGCGTAAGCACTCATCATGATAATCTGTGTTATACCATTTACATCTTTTATCATACTGAGAGCGGAAAGACCGTCAAGATTTGGCATAGTAATGTCAATAAGAGCGATGTGAACAATGTTGTTTCTCATATATTCTATAGCAGCAGCAGGATCTGTGTTTGTAACAACATTGTATCCTTTGTCCTCAAGAAGTCTGCGGAGGCTGGAAAGGATGCTTTCTTCGTCGTCTATAATAAGAACATTTATGTTTTTATTGCTCATAGTTGCCTCCAAACCTTAGAAATTAAAGAAAGTCTTAACAATATTTCTGGAATCAAGCATCTTTACGATTGATTTGTAGTTATTCCAGAAATAAACCTTTTCAGCATAATCGGGAACCGATTTTTCGTCCAGAGAAATTGTATCAATAACTTTTACAAGAACTCTGAAACCGGTCTTTTCATAGACATAGTCGCCGAAATCTTTAACCGGGAAAGAGTGTGCAAGTACCGTGAGAACAACACTGCTTCTAAGATAGGAAACAAAACCTGCAAGTGTTTTCGGAGCGTATTCTTCGATAAAAGCCGCACCGCATTTCATTATCTTGTTGATGGTTTTTTCTTCTTCCTTAAAAAGAGTTGTTATCGGCTCGAAAAGGAAATGCTTGTCATTAAGGTTGTAATGATAAGCGTTTCCAACCTGTTCTCTCAGAACAAGACCGGTTTCGATAAGAAAATCAAGCGCCTTTTTGTTTGAATTTGGGTTGGTGCTGCTGAGAACAGCGATTTTTCTTCCTGTGTAATTCTGTCTGTTGACAAGAATTCTGATGATGTCTACTTTCGCTCTTGAACCGAGCAAATAGGAAAGCGGTAAATAAGTCATAATGACCTCCTATATAAAAATTTTGGTTTAAGGAACCTTTAAAAACGCGAAATTATAAAAACAGAGAAAATCAAGTCAACAAAAAATAAACAAAAAACCGCGATTTTTTTAAATAAATAAAACAAAAATCACTATATAAAACAAAGAATGTATTAAAAAAACTTAAAGAATAAGCATTGAATCGCCGTAGGAATAAAAACGGTATCTGTTTTCGACAGCCTCTCTGTATGCGTTCATAATGAATTCGCGTCCGGCAAACGCAGAAATCATCATAAGCAGAGTACTGCACGGAAGGTGGAAGTTCGTAAGTATGCGGTCGGTAAAGCGGAATTCATAGCCCGGATAGATGAATATTCCTGTATCTCTGTTGCAAGCTTCAATAATATTTTTTGCAACTGCCGCGCTTTCGAGCGCCCTGACCGTCGTTGTTCCGACTGCAAGAATTTTTCTCCCCGCAGCTTTGTCTGCATTGAGCCGCGCCGCAGTCGCTTCATCAATCACAAAATGCTCCTTGTGCATCGTATGTTCTTCAACTTTTTCGCTTTTTACAGGGAGAAACGTTCCCAAACCGACATCCAGAACGACATTTTCAACATGTCCGCCCGTGATTTCACGGATCTTTTCTATTATCTCTTTACTGAAATGAAGTCCCGCAGTCGGAGCCGCGACCGAGCCGGCAGTTTCGGCATAAACAGTCTGATATTTTTCCTTGTCATCAGGTCGACTGTGCTTTTCGTTGCGCCTTTTCAGAATGTATGGCGGCAGCGGAATATCGCCAAATTTGTCAAGATAATCAAAAAGTTCATCCTCACCGAGAGAAAATTTTACATCGGCAAACTGTTCCGACCTCGAGACAAGTTTCGCAGTAAGCCCGTTTTCAAAGTAGACAATTTCGCCTTTGTCAATGTGTTTTGAGCACTTGACCATAACCTGCCAGAGTCCGTTCTGAAGTGCTTTAAGCAGCAGGAATTCGACTCTTCCGCCGCTTGAACGCTTACCGAAAATACGCGCCGGGATAACTTTCGTCGAATTAAAAACGACCGTAGTTTTGTCATCAATATAATCGGTGATCGAGCTGAAATCAGAGTGCGTTATCGAATTTCTGCTTCTGTCGAGAACCATCATCTTCCCTGTTCCGCGCACCGCAGGATCGTCTGCGATCAGCTCTTCGGGAAGTTCGTAATTGAAAATTCCGGTATCCATTTTTCCGCCTTAAAAAGTTATTGAAAATCTATTTTTGTTTCGTAACGGCCAAGCTCAGCATCGCTTTCTGCGCTGCCTGCATAAAAAATCCTGATGCCGCAGCCAAATCCGGCAAGCGTTTTCAGAGCCTTTTTTCTGTTTTCATCATATTTTGGAGTAAAAAAGAAAATCGTAGAAGCGCTCAGGCCTGCTTCGAACAGGGTTCCAAGGCAGTTTTCGAACTTGTTTTCCGTATCATTTTCAGCAAGAGCAAGCTTAGACAGAGCATTTGAGAAACTTTTTTTTGAAGCGTCGGGAATCTCGCAAACTTCCTTTCCAACAAACAAAAGTTGCGGAAGATTATCGTCTTTCTGCATAGCATTCAGAAGCGATGCCGCGGTAGAAAGAACTTTCTCGAAATCCTCGGAATAATGTTCTTCAAAAAAGTTGTCAACAACCATAACAGAACCTGAATCGACCTCTTTGTAAAACTCTTTTGTTCTCAACTGACCACTTTTAGCGCTCGATTTCCAGTGAATGTTCCTTATTGAATCACCAGGCACAAAATCACGCAGCGACTTCAGCTCAAAACCGCTTCCAGTCTCAGTAGTTTCACGTGTTTTTTCACTTTTTTCATTCACTCTAGCCCCTTCATTTTCAGGAATTACGAACGATTCCTTTATTTCGGGCAATACAAGAAAACTTCCTGGATTTGCAATGATTTTTCCTTTTTTCAAAAGCCCGAAAATCCCTTTGTGAAAAATATATGCGCCGCCGAAAGTGATTTTTCCGCGTCTTTCGGGCATAAAAGAGGCGTTAAAAAGAATCCCGCCGTCGTTTTTTTTGCCGGCAACGGCAAATTCTTCATATTTCCCGCCGCAGTTTTTATCGATGATCCATTTCCAGCGGTAATAACCCATTCTTCTGTCGAAGGCGTTCCGTTTCTCTTCGCCGGGCTCTTTCGTAGCAGCAAAAACCGCGAAACTCGGCATCGGTGAAGCCGGAATTTCACTGTAAAAGAGGTTCTCGAAGCTCTCTTTTCCGCTTTTTGCACGCATAACAACCGTATATTTTACCTCTTTTCCTTTCGAGACGCACTCTGGAAGAAACCTCTCGAACTCGAATCCGAACGAGTTGAACATGAGCGATATCGCATCCGTCAAAAGAAGTGCAATTGATACGGCAAAAACAACAAAAAGCATGCTGACACGCGTATTCAGACCGAAAAAAACAAGAGAAAAAGCACAGAAAAAAAGAACTTTTCCGGAAGTCGTAAACTTTCTTTCTATCTTTTCGTTCAGCCTGTAAGTCGCCGAATACCACTTGTAGTGCCGTTTTTTCACGGATTTATTCTTTCCTCATCCTGAGAATGTTAGCAACTCTGTCGTTTATTTCGATGTCACCGTCGTAGAACTGAGAAACTATCGGAATATTATGAGTATTCTTGATTTCCTGGAAGATCGAATCGGTGATTGTTCCGTGCATACAGCCGAAAGGCGAGACATTGACGATCATCGAAGCTCCCTGTTTCGCAAACATGATGGCGCGTCCGACAGTGAGAATCGCTTCTCCCACAAATTCTGGATGGAGATACTTCATTCCTTCGTCGAGAGTCTCTTTTATCGCAGGCTCGTGACGGTCATAAAGGATCTTTTCTGTCGCCTTGCAGTACAATTCGTCAATGTGCGAGACATAGAGGTTTTTGATGAGCGATTCGCCTCTTCCGAAGAGTGAAAATGCCTTCTGTTTCGCCATGAAATCCTGGACCCATACGGTGTAAATGAGCCATTCGAAAAGCGGTGCAAGCCATGCTTCGCCGCCGTTGTCCTCAATTACGCGGATCAGATTCTCGTTTGCGCAGGCATTGCTTCTGACATAGATTTCGCCGACGATTCCGACAAGCGGCTTCTTCTCGTTGTAACGAGGGATCCTTGAAAGTTCGGAAGCTAGCTCCTCTACGACCGGAAGCGGATTCTTTTTCTGTTCGAAAACACTTTCAAGAGTGCGCATAGCCTTTTCCAGAAAGGCATCGACATCACCTTTCGTCTTTTCGTAAGGCCTTGTCCTTGTCGTCATTTTCATCAACGCGTCGCTCGTGATGACTGAATGCATCAGGTATCTTCTGAGCTGTTCCTCAACTCCTTGATACGAGTTTATGCTTGAAGGAGCGAGGATATCGACATTTTTGAGCCCGAGTTTTTCAAACGCGATCCTGTCGAGCATGTTGTACTGTCCTAGTCTGCACGGCCCTTCCGAAGAAGGCATGAAGAATGTGTGCTGTTTTTCAGGCTCTTTTTTTATCTGGTTGAGGAACGCTCCCAAAGTTAAAATCATCGGCAGGCACTCCTGACCGCGGGTGAAGCGCTTTCCAGTCATGAAATCGTGCTTTGTCTCAAGCGGAATCGCCACTGCATCATAGCCGAAACCTCTGAAAGCCGCAGCGAACAGAGGCGAACCGAAGTGCATCGGCGGGATCCATATTTTGCCGGCTTTGAGTTTTTTGTCCGCAAGATAGATGTCGGGAAGCGGATGTTCGCCGGATTCTTTCACCCCTTTCATGTAGCTTTTTACGACATCGATAAAAGCTTCGACTCTCGTGAGGTATCCGCCGTCGCTCGAATGCTCGTCAAGTTCCAGGATAAGCATCGGTTTTCCTTTCATTTCGTTCTCGGCAAAAGAAAGAATGAAGCTGTCGGGGCCGCATGAGAAGTTGGTGAGATAAATCGGGAAGACGTTTTCCTCTTTTTTTGCTTTTTTCAGCGCGGCGATGATTTTCTGACCGTAATTCCAGAAAAGATTCCAGTAATTCGTGTCAGCAAGTCCACCGACATTTATCTTCATCATGTCTATCGGAAGCACGTCAAAGCCCATTCCGGCGATGGTTTCAGGAAGGCCGAGATTGATCCCTTTGTCGTAGAGGTTGTAAGGTCTTCCGACAAGAAGAAATACCGGCTTTTTCGCATTTTTCGCGTTTTTAAGCATCGCCTCGCCTTCGTCGATAAGGCGCTCTGTTTCTTTTCTGTAGTAGTCTCTAGCCTCTTTCCACGCCTTTCTCACCTGCTTTTCCTTGAGAGTCGGGAAGAAAGGTTCAAGAGCCTTGAAAATGAGAGTTCCGTTTTTGTCGTCCGACATTCTGAAATCGATTACAGGATCGATTATTTTTGTCTTCGGGTCCATTCCGTTCTTTTCCATGACAGTCGAAATTATCGACGGATTGCTCTGAACATAAGGACAGAAGAAGCTGATCGCCGTTTTTACGTTGTCGCCGGCAGAAATCAGCGTCGGATAGAAAACAGGAATATTTTTGTTCGTGAGTTCAAGCGCATGGCCTATCGAAGTTTTTACAGGGAAACAGAAATCGGATGCCGAATATTTTGACGAAAGCCCTTTGATCTCAGCAGTTGTCGAAGGTGCCGAAACCACGCTTTCGATACTGAGAAGCGAAAACATTTTTCTCCAGAGCGGAAGGAAAGTCCAGCTTGATACTGCAAGCGGGATCCCCACTTTTCCGACCGGCTCTTTTTCAGGAAGCATGCTTTTGAAAAATGACGAGTTTCTCTTTTTGATGGGTTCGAATTCCTTGATCTCACGACGCGTTGTCGTTTCGGCGTCTCTTCCGCAGCCGTAACCCCACGAAGATTCTCGGCCTCCTTTTTCCGAAATGTGGTTTATCCGGCAGAAGTTGCTGCAAAGTTTGCAGATTTCGGTTCTTGAAGTAACTTCGATTGTTGCCGATTCCGCTCCTCTGAACGCAGACTCGTTCGAGTCTTTTTTCATGGAAACTTCTTCGAGTGCGACTAAAGCCGCACCGATGCAGCCCATGACGTGGCAGTATGGAGAAACTATGATCTCAACACCGAGGAGATTCTCGAAAGCCGCAGCAAGCCCTTTGTTTCTGGCTGTTGCCCCCTGAAAGAAAATTTTATCCTGACTGATTTTGCGGTTTCCGACGACTCTGTTGAGATAGTTTTTGGCAACGGAATAAAGCACTGCCGCAATAACTTCCTTTTTGTCGAACCCCTGCTGCAGAAGCGCGCGGATATCCTGCTCCATAAAGACCGTGCAGCGGTCGCTCGTAGCCGGCGGGACAACGTCTTCGGTCATTTTTCCGACCAGATTTATCGGGATCTCAAGCTTTCTCGCCTGTTCCTCGACGAAAGAGCCGGTTCCTGCCGCGCAGACATAGTTCATATTGACTTCTTCGGGCATTCCGTTTTTGAGACGGATGAATTTCGCGTCCTGACCGCCGATCTCGAAAATCGTTTCTACTTCGGGGAACATCGACGCCGTTCCTCTCGCGTGAGCCGTGATCTCGTTGATTATCGCATCGGCTCCGAAAATTATTCCGGCAAGTTTTCTGCCGGATCCGGTCGTTCCGAAAGCGCGGATCTTCATAGTTTCGGGAATCAGCGAATAAAGCGCTTTGAAGAGCTTTTTCGCCGCATTTACAGGGTCTCCGCCCGTTTTTCTGTAAATATCGAGAACAGGAACTCCTTTCATATCGAGAAGAGCCAGTTTAGTGCTTGTGGAGCCGATATCCATTCCGAGGATCGCTTCAGGGATCTCTTTGTAAGCGGCGTTATGGATCCTGATTTCGTTTCCGAGCTCGTCAAGAGTGAATTCCGCAAAAACCGGATATTTGCTCTTTTTGAGCGTGAGCGGCGGCATTTTTTCAGTTACAAACGAGTGCCTGAGTTTGTCGGGATCGATTTCGGAAATTTTCACGACAGCCGCTTCCGCAGCGCCTTTTGCAAGGAAAGCCTCGCTGGAAGCGGGAACAGTCCACGACGAAGCTGGAAAAAGAGTTCTGAACCAGCGGACGACCTCTTTGTTGAGGCTGACTCCGCCGATGAGAAGGAAGTTTCCCTTTATTTCAAGGCCTCTGAAAAGGGTGTTTGTCGCCGAAACAACGAGCGCGCGGCACATTCCCGCCCACATCTCTTCTTTTGTGCGTCCTTCCTGCTGGTGGTGGATGAGGTCGCTTTTAGCGAAAACAGTGCATCTGCTGGCGATTGAAGGCGGTTCCGCGATATCGAGAGCCGGCATGTTTTCAAGGTCGATAGAAAGCCTCTCCGCCTGTTCTTCAAGAAAAAGCCCCGTTCCCGAAGCGCAGAGCGAATTTGAGGAAATATCTGAAATCTTTCCAGATTTTATCACATATTTTTTAAGCGACGAGGCTCCTATTCCGATGATTGCGGCATAATCCTTTCCTGCAAATTCCGCGCTTTTGAGTTCAGCACTTGCAGCCTCAGCTTCCGAAACAAAAATATCGCTTCTTACTTTGGCAAACTCCACCGCGTTTTTTCCGGTAAAGCGGACACAGGTGTCTTTATCCTCATCAGCAAAAATTTTCTTAATTATTTCAGTGATTTTTCCGCCGTGCCTTGCGCGAAAAACGACTTTATTCTCATTCTTTGAAAAAACAGTGATAAATGTTGACCCGATGTCAATTCCGAGACGCTCCTGCATTTCTCCTCCGATTACAAAAAACCAATCGCAACCTTATATTTTTAAAAAATTTTATTGCAAGTACAGAAAGAAAAATGTCAGATGATCCTTTTCCCTTTCACAAACACTTTTTCGCAGTGGTTGTGGGCAAAGTGGTAGATCGGATATGAGACGCTCGGCGAATCCATGATGACGAGGTCTGCGTCCTTGCCGGTTTCGATGGAGCCTTTGGTTTTGTCTCTTTTCAGAGATTTTGCGCCGTTTATGGTGATCCCTTTGAGTGAGTCTTCTACGCTGAGACGAAGCTGTGTCGCACCTAAACTTGCTGCAAGCGGTAAAAATCCGCACATGCAGCTTCCAGGGTTCATGTCTGTAGCTAAAGCGACAGTCACGCCGTTTTCAAGCATTTTTCGCGCCGGAGCGAACGGAAGTCTCGAAAAAACGGAAGTTATCGGCAGAACGCCTGCGACAACGCCGTTTTCGGCAAGTTTTCTGATCCCTTTGTCGCTTATCGCCTCGAGATGGTCAACGGAAGCCGCCCCCATTTCGGCTGCGAGTTCGGTTCCGCCTAAAGAGTGGAATTCGTCAGCGTGAAGTTTGAGCCCGAACCCGAGTTCTTTCGCTCTGAGCATAAGTTTTTCGGTCTCTTTGAGCGAAAAATAGCCTTCCTCGCAGAAAACATCGGCGAATTCGGCAAGGTTGTGCGCCTTTATTTCAGGCAGCATCTCGTTGTTTATGAGGCTGATGTAGCCTTCATGGTCGTTTTTGAATTCGGGCGGATAAGCGTGCGCGCCGAGAAATGTCGAAACGATTTCTACCGGAAATCGTTTTTTGAGCTCGGCAATCGCCGTAAGCAGTTTGAGCTCGCTTTCTGTGTCAAGCCCGTAGCCCGATTTGATTTCGACCGTCGTTACGCCGTAGGAAACAAGCTGAGAGAGGCGTTTTGAAGCCTGTTCGACTATTTCTTCAAGTGACGCTTTTTTCGTTTTCAGGGTGCTGTTGATTATTCCGCCGCCGGCAGCCGCGATTTCCTCGTAGGTAGCCCCTCTCGATTTCATCGCGAATTCGTCTTCGCGTGTCGCAGCGAAAACAAGATGCGTGTGACTGTCGACAAGGCCGGGGAAAACCGCTTTGTTTCCGGCATCGACAATAACTTCCTTGAATTTTGTTTCGAAATCGGGTTCAGTTTTTCTGAAATCAGCGCTTTCACCGGCAAAAGAGATTTTTCCCTCTTCATCAGCTGCAATAAGAAGAGATGAACCTTTTAAAACCGGAGATAAAGTT
>DBYV01000039.1:26562-35550 GCA_002310995.1 bacterium UBP6_UBA1177
GCAAGTCTTGCGACCTTTCTTGCAGCGGTATTTTTGTGAAGAACGCCTTTGCTTGCAGCTTTCTGGATTTCGCTTATTGCCGTATTAAGTTTTGCGACTGCATCTTCGCGGTTCTCAGCTGTCTCAGCTGCTGCCTCGAAGTAGTGCGAGAAAGTTTTTACTCTTGATTTGATAGAACGGTTGTAAAGTCTTCTTTTTTCACTTGTTCTAATTCTTTTTTTTGCCGATCTGTGGTGAGCCAAATTATCCTCCATTTATAAACTTAAGTCTCACGGAACCAAAAACCGCCGTAATATATTCAGAAAAGTTCCGATGTCAAGTTTTAAAGTGATGATGTACTTCTTTCACATAGCGAACCTGCATATTCCGTGCCTTGTTCCGCCGCATCAAATTCCGATAAATTTGCAAAATACTCGGCTTACCTTAAGATAATGCGCTTTTTGTTATTATAGTAACCATTAAGGGAGATTAAAATGAAAAAGGAAATCAAACAGCTCGGCAAGGAACTTATTGATTTTATTGACAAATCACCGACAGCGTTCCATGCTGCTCAGAATATTGCCGAAACTTTGACAAAAAACGGTTTTTCAGAGCTTGACGAGGCAAAACCTTGGAAACTCGAAAAAGGAAAAGGCTATTTCGTAAGAAGAAATCTTTCTTCAGTCATCGCTTTCAGGCTCGGAACGGACAAACCTGTCCACACAGGCTTCAAAATCGCCGGTGCCCATACCGACAGCCCGCTTCTTAAATTAAAGGAAAACGCGGAAAACGTTTCAGCTGGATGTGTCAGAGTAACGACAGAGATCTACGGTGGACTCCTTGTCTACACATGGCTTGACAGAAATCTCGGAATCGCCGGCCGTGTCATGGTAAAGACCAAAAACGGCGAAGTCGAAAAGCTTGTCAACATCGACAGACCGGTCGCGATCGTTCCCTCTCTTGCGATCCACATGAACCGCGAGGCGAACAAAGGTTTTGAATTCAATCCGCAGAACCATCTTCAGGCTATTCTCACCGCTGACGGCGAGGCTAAAAACGTTCTCAAAACGCTCGTCGCCAAAGAACTCGGCGAAAAACCAGAGAATATCGGCCAGACAGATCTTTTCGTCTACGACCTGCAGAAAGGCTGTTTCGGCGGAATCGACGACGAATTCATTTCGACCGGCAGACTCGACAATCTGCAGATGTGCCACTCGATTCTCTCCGCTTTTCTTGCCGCTAAACCCGGAAAAACAACGACTGTGGCAGCTTTCTACGACAACGAGGAAATCGGTTCGAGAACTCCGATGGGGGCTGACTCATCCTTCACGAGAACGATTCTCGAAAGGATCGTCGCGCTCACTTCGGAAGGCCGCGACGACCGCTTTGTAGCATTTTCAAAGAGTTTCCTCATCAGTGCCGACGGTGCTCACACGCAACATCCCAACTTCCCCGAAAAACACGATCCGGCTTACGCTCCGAAGATGAACAAAGGACCTGTCATCAAATTCAGCTCAAGTTTCAGATATGCGACGACAGCAGAAACAAGCTCGTATTTCGAGCAGCTCTGTGAAAAAGCTGGAGTTCCGTGCCAGAAAATAGCGAACCGCTCTGATGTTCCTTCCGGCAGCACGATCGGCCCGATGTCTTCTGCAGCTCTCGGCATTAAAGCAGTCGATGTCGGCAACGCGATGTGGGCTATGCACTCTATCCGAGAAACCGCAGGAACTGCCGATCATTACTACATGACGAAGGCGATTGAGTATTTCTTCGGAAAATAAGGCAAAATTTTTTGATATTTTATTTTTTTTTTGCTAATGTCTTTGCCGATGTTTTTTTGTTGCTTTAAATTCCATTATTTTTTTAAGAGGTTGTTATGAAATTGAAAAGTTTGATGCTTTTGGTTTTGATTCCGGTTGCAATGATGCTTGTTTCATGTAATCCGGAAGACGAGTACCTTGGAAAACTTTACTCGAAAGACACGAGAAACTACGCTATCCAGGGTCTTAAAAAGATGAAAGGCGAGATTGTCAATATGGACAAAGCCTGCTCGAAGCTTCTCAAGCTCGACAAAACTCCCGAAGCTGGACTGGCAGTTCTTACCGCCGGCGAAATCGGTTGCACCCAGTCGGTTGACAGAATCAGCGAAATCGTTGACGAATGTCTTGCAACGACAAACGTAAGAAACCTTAAAACACTTGAAAGCGCTGCTATGGCTTTCGGACTTCTCGAACAGCCGGCTGCAGTTCCTACACTTGCGAAGTATTTCACCCTTCAGACTCCTGAAGTTCTCGCTCCCGGAATGCGTGAAAAAGCTGAATCTGTCGCAAAACGTGCAGCAATTGAAGCACTTTCGAAGATGCCGAACGAAAGTAAGCACCTTGTTCCTGAAATCCTTAAAGTTTTCGACTCAAAAGTTGAAGATTTCGGTACAAAATACACGACAGCCGGCCTTCTCGGCGAATGGAGAGATCCTTCGACAGTACGCCCGCTCGTAACCGCTCTTTTCTATGAGGAACAGGGCTTCAGCCTTTTCCCGGAAGCAAGAAAATCGCTCATCAAACTCGGCAAAATGGCTGAGGAAGAGCTCATTAAGGCTTACAACGGCGAAAACCCGAAAGTAAACGAAATCCAGAACGACAACAAGGAAAGAGCTACAAAACAGTTCTGCCCGGAATACATCGGCAACGAAGAAGCTAAGAAGAAAGGCGAATGCCCGAAAGACGACGAATACATGGCAACTATCGCTTCGATCGAAACAACAACAAAACTTAAAACTTCGATCGTTCTTGCCGACATTCGTTCGAAACAGGCAGTCGACATGGTTATCAAAGAGCTCGAAACACAGCTTGCAACCGATAAGAAACAGCCTTTCCTTGCTGAGCACCTTGCAGTTCAGCTTGCAAAATTCGGTGACTTCAGAGCTACAGACACACTTCTCAAAATGGTCAGCAAGAAGTTCACAAAAGACACAACCAATGACAAGAAATCCAAAGGTCAGCTTTCCAAAGAGGAAAAAGCTCAGGCTAAACTTGCAGACAGAGGCCAGGAAATTTCGATCATGATGAAAGGTGCTGAAGCTCTTGCGATCCTCGGTGACCCGAAAGCTCTTCCCTATCTTGAAGAAGTCATCAAACAGAAACCGGTTTCCGAATATAACGAAATGAACGAGAAGATTATATTCTACGAAGCTACGGTTTGGGCTGCTGATGCTCTTACAAGAATGGTTTCCGATCCTGAAATGGCTGACAGATTCATCGGAATCGCAAAAGGAGTCATTGAAGAAGGCGAAAAATATGTCGCTAACGTTGAAAAGAAATCGACTGAAAAAGTTAAAAAGGAACTTCCTGTAGGTCAGGAAATTTCTGCTGAAGATATGGACAAGAAAGTCAAGACCGAATCAAGACTTGACGTAAACTACGATTCGACCAACAAGACAGTCGAAATGTTCAAGAGATTCGTCGACAGAGCGAATGTTGCAAAAGAGTGCAAAGCTGACAACGCATGCTACGTTGCAAAACTTGCAGACAAAAACCCGGCAGTTGTTGAAAAAGCAGTTTATATGCTTGGTTACTCCGGCAAACTCGGTGACTACAAAGAACAGCTTAAACCTGTCATGAAACATGCTGAACCCTATGTCCGCGAAGCTATGTCGATCGCTCTTCTTAAAACAGAGGACAAAGGTTTCGCTCCTATTCTTGATGAAGTTCTCAAGGCTGAAGGCGACAAAGTTGAATACGCAGCAGCTATGAAGGAGTTCAAAGCAATATCCAGCTATCTCAGCTCTGTAAACTAAGTTCTCGTTTCCCAAAATCCGTTCATTCTTTCACATTTGAGGTTTTCAAATGAAGATAGCAATCGTCAATGTCAATAAGTCGAGAGTTATAAAAAACACGGAATACCATGTTTTTACCGCGAAGACCTTTGTTGAAGCAAGATCATGGAACGAAATAAGCGCCGAAATAGTCAATGTTTATATGACTGACGATATGTCGACTTCAGCCGGAATCATTGAAAACCAGCAGGCCGACATTATCGTTTTCAGAGTGCTTTACTGGAATGCGGGCTACATTATGAAACTGGCGAAATTATGCCGCAGCCCCAAGGCCGTAAAAGGGCTTTGGGGTTACGACACCTTCGCCAATCCTGAAGAATACCTGAAAAAAGATTTCGATTTCATCATTCAGGACGAGCCCGAACTTTCACTTTACGAAATGGCGATGCTTAAACGGAACGGGGAAAGTATCGGCAAAGCTTCCGGAATCGTTTTCAAGGATAAAGAAAGCAAAACTTTCGTCTACGGAGAAAGCCGCGTCCTTTCAGATCTCGACACTATTCCGTCACCTTATCTCAATGGTATGATTCCAGTCAGTGAAACAACTTCTGTTTTCTGGGAAATATCGCGCGGCTGTCTTTTCAAATGCGATTTTTGTGTCGATTTTTCGCACGACAGCAATCTGCGTTATCACAGTTTCGGATATCTTGAAAAAGAGTTGAAATTTTTCGCCGAAAAAGGTGTTTCGCAACTGACCATCGGTTGTCCTATTGCCAACCTCAGCCACCAGCACTTCAGCAAGATCCTTGCAATGATAAACGAGTATCTACCTAACGCGATATTCGAGATTTCAGTCAGAGCGGACCTTCTTTCCAAAAGCGATATAGAGACTCTAGCCGACATGAACGTATTTCTCAATATCGGACTTCAGACGGCAAACCAGAAAGTCCATGAAAATCTTCTCACCTCATTCAATGTCGACAAAGCTTTGGCAAACATCAGATACATGGCGAACTATCCTTCTCTTATGTTCGGGATTGATGTAATAGCAGGTCTGCCGAGAATGTCTTATGAAGATTTTCTCAATGACCTTGAGGTTGTCTTTAATCTTTGGCCAATATCAATAAACGTTCTGCGTCTTTCGATGTACCCAGGTACAAAAATTTACAACAGGATGCGGGAATTCGGCTACACTGTCGAAAGTTCCTACCCATATCTTGCCGTAGAAAGCGCACAGTTCAGCAGAAAAGATATGGAAAAAGCGGAAGAACTTTCCGACGGAATCGATCTGCTCTACAACAAAGGGCGTATGGTTTCAATAATCACGATGCTCGCGAAAGGGCTTGAAATGCCGTGTCACGAGATTGTCATGCGCTGGAACAAGTGGATTAAAAAGCAGGCACCGGATATAAATGCCGAGAACATAGATTCTATCGAATATTCGCGTCTTTTCGGCTATATTCACGATTTCTTCTCATATATTTTTGACCGCTTTCAGAAGAAAAAACTATGGCCTGTCGCATCAGATCTCTTGAAACACAACCACTTCTACACAACTTCGCTCATGGTTGAAAAAGAAGACAAAGTCGCATTGCCTTACCAGCTTGACACAATCTGTGATTCAACAGCTTTCGGCATAAACGATTCGGCGTTTTTCGATAAGTTTTCCTACGACATCGAAGATTTGATCGACACCGGTTACATTGACCTTAAAAAATATGCTGCCGAAGTCGATAAAGAAGAACTTTATGGCATAGTTTACCGCATTGACGGCTCAGTTTTTACAAAAGTCATCGCCAACGAAGAGTTTGCAGTGTTTGACTTCATCCGCTCTAAAGGAACGGCGACATTTGCCGAACTGAAGAAAAAATTCAAGAAAGTTGATGTTCTCAATATCGTCTACACCTGGTGCGAAGACGGCGTACTTTTTGTTGTCTAAGGTTTTCTTTCAGTAAACACAGTATTAAAGAGATCAAGGAACGCTTTTTCCGAAGCGTCTGCAGGTTTTTCAGTATTTATCGTCTTTGTCGAGTATTCATCTGAAAAATAGAGAAATTTTTTATCGAATCCGATTGATTTTCCTTTCCTTGCTCCAGCAAAAAGGCTTTGTCCCCACCAGCCGACAGGCTTTTCAATGCCTAAAATATGGGCGATTGTCGGCGCAATATCGGTCTGATCCGCCTGAGTCGAAAAATCAGTTTCCGGAAGCTGCCGTTTTGAAAGAAAAATGAGCGGTATTTCTGCAAGATTGTTCCTTGGATGACCCGGAATCTTTGCCGTTACATTGTTGAGCGGACACGAATGATCCGCCGAAACAACAATGAGAGTCGAATCGTCGAAAAGCCCTTCTTTATCAAGTCTTTCAACAAAAGCGGCAATATCAAAATCCATTCTGTCAACGGCAGTGAGCCACAAACTGGTCGCCTTGTCCTTTATGTTTTCGATTTTAGGCGCAGCAGGATAATTCAAATGGAGATATTTCATCTGCCCGGCCGGAGGATGGGTATCTGTTCCAAGAATAGAGACAAAAAGTTTTTTATCTTTATTTTTCTTAATATATTCGGCAACTTGTTCATAAAGTTTTCTATCTTCCAAACCCCAGCCGTAGATATATTTTTTAAGTTTTTCATCAGCAAAAAAATCTTCGCGGCCTATAATTTCGGAAAATCCCATATTCTGGAAAACAAGATTTTCGTTGGCAAAAAATTTAGATGCACTTCTTATAAAAACGGACTTAAAACCGTGCTTGTTCAAAAGCTTTGGCAACGAATTTCTATGTCCTGTAGGTTCCTGAATGTTGTAGTTGGGATGCGAATTGAAAATTACAGTCAGTCCCTGCAAAGTGGGCGAACCGCTCGTAGTAAGATTGGTAAAAGTTTTTTCCATAATATCGCTGCGGCAGAAAAAGCGGTTTGAAAACGAACCTTCTATTTTGTCGTTGTAGCACGGAAGTGCCTTGAGCGAAAGTGATTCCGTAAAAATGTAGATAACCTTTGAATACTCCCCGACTTCAAGAGTTTTTTCACCATTTTTCCCAAGGTTAATATTAAATTCCTTTATCGTTTTGCTATACGGCGACAAGTCATTTGTAACAGTAAAATCTTCCGAAAAAAGGCGGTAATCACCCACAAATTTTTCAGTGACAGGCGAAAGTATCTTGAATCTTTCACCCAAAGACGGGAATATGACACCTGTAGTAAAGTCAAGCCATTGATTCTGTGTTATGTAGTATATCTGCGCATTTCTGAAACCGGTTATAACTCTGTCGAACCTTTCGTCTTTGTCAAAAAATGATGAAGCAGAAACATTCAACAAATTAAGAATCAGACAAATAACAAGCCAGAAAAGTGATTTCTTGAAAAGGTCTTTCTTCGGCATTTTTCTGATTGCAAAAAAGGAAATAAAAAATACCGCTGCAAGGAAAACAAAAAGCGCAACAAAACCGTACCATGGAACAAAAGAAGTCACGCTGTAAGGCGTTATCAAGGCGAAGTGAGCTCGCTCGACAAGCGTGTTGCCGAAATAGTAAAGCAGGATATCGGCAATCGCAAGAGTAACGTTTGCCGTAACATATAGCGCAGGGATAAAATTTATTCTGAACACAGCCTTGAGCATCAGCATAGAAAATAGAAAAAAAGCCGCGTCAAACAAAAGTTTTATAATAAAATGGAAGCAGATATCGGAATCTGTGATTGAGAAACCGTTTTTCTGCGAAGCTATGACCAGAAAAACAATGTTGAGTACTGTAAAAAATATGACCGAGAGTATCTGGAAGAGATCAAAACGTGGAAGAAACTTCTTCAAAAATCCGAAAATTTTCGTTTTGTCGACCATGTCTGCCCCGAGCAATAAACACGGCCATTTATAATAAATCGGTGAAAAACTGCAAACATATAGAGAAATCTGTCAGCGAACAGTTGTAATGTCAGTTTTTTCTGGTCAACAATAAGAATATGTTTTTTGACTATTCCGCCGTCGGATCTTCGACTTTGCCAATAAAGAGAATCGATCCGGTTCTCTCGTCGCGGATCACGAAAATAAAAGGATGTGTGCCGAAAAAACCGTCGGGATCTCCTGCCGCTTCAGGATCGATATAGGTATAGCCGGCAGATTCTGTTCCCTTTTCATTGACTTCGATGAAAGTTTTGTGGCGGATATCGCTGATGCGCAGACCTTCGGTATCGCTGATATTTTCAAGTCCGCCTTCGAAAATCTGCCTGATTCCGAGAGCATTTAAGGTATCTTTCAGCGATTTTTCGTAGGCAAATTTGAATTTGGGAAGTTCCAGTTCGTATATTTTATACGTACGCATCCCTTCAAAATAGGAATCAATGCCGTTTTCGGCGATATCACTGATAAAATCTTCAATATCACCGGAACGTACCAATCCGTAAAAAGCAAAAACACCTCTGCCGTAGGGTATCCTTACAACGGAAGAACCCTCTTCGTAATTGATGTTGAAATAAAGAACAGGCGCACCTATGCCGCCTCCGTGCATGAAGTCAACCTCCTTGAACGTGTCGTCGGAAAGTTTGAAACTGCCTTTATGAGTCTCTTCAAGATTGAAAGGAGTTGTCCATCCTGCCTTGAAATAGAGAGCATTGATGAGGTAGATAACAGTGTTTTGAGGTATCTCTTTAAGAATTTTGTCAATCTTTCCATGAGTCTTTTCAGATACCCATGAGTTGATTTTTCCGACCGTTGCGGCATCTTCAAAATCCTCTGTGAAAAGTGCCGCGCTGTAAAAATCCTCAAGAACGGAAATAAAATCTTCTTTTACACCGGGAGCAAAAGCGTCATCCATCCAGACTGAATCAGCAATTTCAAGCACCATGTCCTTGTCAGCCTCGACAAGACTTGCGATAAGCTGCGCGAACTGTTCATTGACATCGGGCAAATCCATTTCACTAAATTCGAGGACTTCCTTCATTTCCGCAAGAGCATCGTCAGTCGCGCCGTTAGCCGTCATTGCCATCGAAATCGCGATTGAAAGCGGAGAAATCATCATGTTTTTGGCACCTTCTTCTTTTGCCAGGCGGCTGAAAATCTCCATGCCGAGCTTATTGTTTGCCTTTACGACATCTTCGGAAACCTTTTCGGCGCTTTCGTCAGCTTTTTTGTATTTGGCTGCCCATTCGGGATCAACAGCCTCGGAATCCGGAACCGTGTCGGTATCGTCGTCTTCATCAGAAACAATTTCTGTGTCGTCAACTTCTGCCGGATCTTCATCAGGA
>DBYV01000039.1:35613-51421 GCA_002310995.1 bacterium UBP6_UBA1177
TCATCAGGAACAGTTTCTGTGTCGCCTGTGTCAGCCGGATCTGTGTCGGGAACGATTGCTGTGTCCGTGTCACCCGTGTCAGTGTTTTCTGATTCTTCTTTGTTTTTGTCGTTTCCGCAGGCAGCTATAATCAAAACAATAAAAACAGCCGAAACAAGAGCCAGAATTGATTTTTTAGTCATGGTCAGCCTCCCCAAAAAATTACGACGAGCATTAAGCGGAATAATTATATACATTTTTTTTATTTTACAATACAAAATCCTCATAAAGCGGACATTTTAACTTTGCACTGACACAGAATTTATGAAGCTGCTTTATTCAAGATTTATTACCTTGTACTTACCGCCGAAACAGTTTGAGAAACTGCTCATCTTATTGACGCATTTTTTGCAGTTTCTGTTGTCGTATTCAGCGTAATCACCCGATTCATCATAAAAAACGATCTCTGTTTCGGAACGTGAACACTGGACACTTGAATCAGGTGATACAGTGAATGTTTTTCCGCTGCCGTAAATGATTTTCAGATTTGTATCGGAAGCAAAATTGTGCGTCCTCACAGCACACGTGTGTTCAAGCTCATGACAAAAATTAAAAGAACCGCAATCGAAACTGTGGCTGTGCTTTTCATCTTTGAAAAAGACAAAATCCCCTTTCACCGTAAAGTTGTTCTGATAATTCTTTACTACTGAAACTGAGCTGGACAAAGTATTGATTCCTTCACATTCAGACGGCATTGCAAGATTCAAAGACAAGGTATAGTCATTTGCGGCAACACAAGACGGTTTATCGAAAGAAACATTCAAAGCTTTGTTTTTAAATGTGAGAGAAGCTTCGTCCGGCCTTCCATCTGAAGCAAGAAAACAATAGAGAAAAGCATCTGATGAAGATCGAGTAAAATTTTTGATATAATGACTATTGTCCTTAAAAGTTATATTCACTCTCATGTTTCTGAACTGGCCGTTACTTTCCATAGAGAGCGGTACCGACAGCATGTTGTTCAAGGAAGAGAGAGGAACAGGATAACTTCTGCTTATAACAAGCTTTTCATCGCTGTCTTGAAGAACTCCACCCAAATATCTGCCGTAAAGATAAAGTTCTATCTTTGAAATTTCGGCCATATTTTCCGAATCCGCCTGTATTTTGACTTTGAATATCTCCCCAGGATAAATAAACTGCCCTTTTTGAGCTTCCAACGAGAGATTAAAATCAGATAAATCGAAAAATTTAAATTCAGCCACATCTGTTCTTTGCGTCGAAGCAGATTTGCTTTCGACAGAAACAGTATAATATCCTGTTCCTGCAAGCATTGAAGGAAGAATATCGCTGTTATTCGAGCAGTCCGCCGAAAAAACCGTATTTCCTTGTTTGGTTATCGTACACTTGTAATCGACACCGCTTTTTGTATTCCACCAGAGATTTGATTTGCCGTTACTCGTAAAGAATTTGTCTGTTAAATTTATTTGCAAAGGCTCGACAGCTGTGAAATCCATAGGTATTGTTAGAGGATGTTCCGAACGATTGTCTACTTCGTCATAAGCTATAATCGTAAAGTTGTTGATACCGTTTACGCTACCTTCAAGATTACAGTAGAATTTATTACATTCCCCCTGTACCCCATCTGCATCCACATTCGGCACATAAGAACAGTTCTTTACCCAGCCGATCTCCGAAGACTGGATAAAAAGACGCATATTTTCAGGGGTGGAAAAGTTATCACTATACGATAGCAGTATCTGAGGCTTCCTGTTGCCGAAAATCCACGGGTTGCCGCTGTTACAGTTCGGCACATCCAGACACTTAGTTATAATAAACGAAGAATTCTGGACAATACATTCGGTAAAAATTGAATTCTCGGTATCATAAGAAATAAAACGCGGCGGTTGATTGTCAATAAACACCGATCCTGCTGATTCGCTGAAATCTTTATTCGTACAGTTGCCCACCTCGTCGCAGACGGAAACAAAACCTTTGCATTCAACATATTTGTGGTTTTCCGAAGCCGTAAGCAGATTGAAAAAATCAAGGCTCTCATTTGCCGCAACATATCCTCCGGTTTTATCCTGCGTAAAAGATCCTTCTGAAACGCTGCATGAAACTTTGAGAGCCCACTTAACAACATCTTCATCGGGATCTATAAGCGAAGCAGTAAAATAATTTTTATTTATAACGCTGTTTTGTAAAAGCAGTCTTCCGTCAGATTCAACTCTGACACGAGGAATTACAGGCGGTGTTGTATCTATAACAAATGAACCGTACGATGTTGCATAATTACCTGAATGATCTTTCGCCGAAAGAGTCACTTTGTAAACCCCGTCTGCCGCGCTGCCTGTAAAACCCGCATCAATTAAGGCTTCAGCAAAAGTCTCTGTTGAAACAATGCAGCCGTCTTCGCAGTTTTCCGTTTCTCGTTCTAAAACGATTATCTCATCTTCTTCCCACTTGGAAACAGAGATTTTTATCTTTTCTATACGGCTGTCAGATGCATTCCATGAAATTTCGACATCTTCTGTTTTCACCGTTCCTTCGGGACAATTCAGAACCAAAGCAGGTCTTTTGTTGTCAAGAAAGACCTCGACATCCTTGTTGGAAACATTGTATGCTATATCCTGCGCCGAAACAGAAAATTCAAGCTGTTTTTCCATCGGAACACTTTCGTCATCAAAATATTCTGCAAGTATTGTAAATTCAGTACTTTCCTCTGAGAATCCGCTGTTTTCTATATTTTGCGGTTCTATTCTCTTTACTCTGAAAACAAAATTCTGGTCTTTACTCTTCAAAATCACAGAATTAAGATCGACAAAGCTCCCATTTCCAGGAGTTACCCTGAATTTAAGAATAAAAGCTTTGGCGAAATGAGGCATCATACCATTTTGCAGATCATACAGTGAAAATTCACCCTTTGTGTAAATTCCGAGATCGCCGGTGACTTCGGTTACAGCATCGTCCGATGTCTCATAAAGGTCATAAAAGCCTAAAATCTCTATTTCAGGACCGCTTGAGTCAACCGCAACCGGCGTGCTTTCCGCAGGAAACAGAAACTGATCAGAATTCGAAGCAATATTAGCTACAACACTGCCTAACTGCGTAAAAATCGTTTCGTTAAAAGGGCTTGTAAGAAATCTTTTTATCGAAAGAGCGTAGTAATACCTGAAAAAATTCGGATCAAGTGCAGTCTTTTTGCTGTCATCACCGAAAAAGAGCTGTATTTCACCGTTTTTTCCGTCAAAAACCAAGTCTTTATAGTCTTCCTGCATGAGTTTCAGAATATTGGAAACATCGTATATTCCGTGCTCAGAGCCGATTTTTGTCTCCATAAAGTATGCAAGGTATTCAAGCCCCGAAAGAAGAACATAATACTTGCTTCTGCTGTCAGCAGCATTTGTACTTAAAGGCTCTTCATTCCACTCAAAAGCATGGCTCAAATGCTGTGAAAGGTGCGTCAAAACTAGGTTGTACAACTCTTCATCCGCAACATTTCCCTGATTTCTGCGGCTCACAAAAATATAAGTTCCGATAGTCGTAAGTGGCGTAACAACCACATCTTCATCCGAAACCGGAATAAATACTGCCGACAAAGTACCGTTGAAGCGCCGTGATTCGCTATTTTCCGAAACTACAGGCTCGTAAGAGCCGCCTGAAACCTTCACTATGCAAACTTGTCCTAGTTTAACCTTTATTTCGTTTACCGAATAGGAAGAATCGTCATCGTTTTTTTTGCTGTCATAACTGTTTCCGCATGAAACAGAAACACTTTCAAAGCCCTCCAGAGGACCCGTAATGAAAGGCTTAACTTTAATTGAAACAGTGTTTTTTGTATAAAACGGGAATGAGACTTTATATTTTTTTGCATTAACTACTGTTGTACATTCGAGAACGTTTTTTCCGTCAGGAAGTTTTTCAGTCTCAACAACAGCCTTATACTGATAGTTCACGCTGCTCAAGTTTTCCATCTTATAATCTTCCAGCGAGCATACAGTTTCTTCCACCGCATATCTTTTATGAAGAGCTTCGACTTTTATATCTATGCTGTTACTTGCAGGATCGCTCTCTGTTGCTGTAGGATTGAGACTTCCATGCTTATAGAACTCGGCATGAAAAGATGGAGCTTCATTGTTTATAATTATCCTTTTTTCAGCACTTTTAACCGTTATGCCGTTGCTTGCTTCGCATCGGATAACAACTTCTTTCTCGTCTTCAATATGTTCAGAGCTGAAACTCCCCTGAAAAGAAAATAGATTTTCATCTTTGTCAGCCAGTTTCTCACCATCAGCAAAACATATAAGTGAAACTATCATATTTTCAGGTTCGGCCTTTGCTTCAACCGCCACTGCATCACTGAAATATTCAGGTTCCGCCCCTTTGTTTCCTTCGGGATAAACCGAGATTTCTATTGAAATTTCACTCTTTCCGGCCTCCTCACCTCCTAAAAACTTTGCCTCGGAATTTCTGATTTTTTCACTCCACTCCTTGAGCTCAGAAACTGTGAATTTTTCACTCACCTCACTTAAAAAACCAGCAAGAAGCCCTTTCATAAATGCAGCATTGACTACCGCGCTACCGAATTTGGCATAAGTTGAGCCGTTTATCACGTTGTCGTCCGTCAGATCTTCTGCAAGCATATCCAGCAAATTCTCGGTTGAAAACTGCGTCTCTGGCGCAGTATCATTTGCAACAGATACAGTCTCGGCTATTTTTGAGAAAGCCTGACTCCACAGATAACGCTTTGTGGCATCAGTCAGCGAACTCTGAAGCTCAGGAAAAACATCTCCTGAAATGTCGAGATAAGTAAGCCACTCGCTCTGAGCCGCCTCAGACCTGTATTTTTCTATAAAAGCCGAAAGGAAATCGACAACTGCCGAGACTTCTTTTTCTTCTGCGATTATGAGGCTTTTTTCCATGCATCCGTTCCAAGCCACGACCTCATCTGATGAGACCAGATCCACTGTTCCACCGCATACTTTGAGTTTAAGTCCGCCGATATTCCGCACAGATTCAAAACGGATTTCACCGATGTCATCGGTTTTTCCCGAAAGAACCACCGTTTCACCGCTCAAAACCTCTACTGAAGCGTTTTTCTGAACTGATTTCACCGAAAGAGTGAATTCCAGAATTCCGTTCTCCGGCCTTTTGCCGTCGCACGAAACAAGAAGTGAAAGCAAAACGATAAAAAAACAAGAAATCTTTCTCATACTTTCCCCCAATTATAGTAATTCACAAAGAATGTCGCACCAAAGAATCCGAAGAGATCGAGCGAATTGTCACCTGGAGACCACTTGTAGAGGAGCTGCGTCGAAAGAATTATCCACTCCCACACCCTGAACTGAAAATCAATTCCGGCTGCAACAACACCGTTCACTTTCGCATAATCTTCTTTTTTATAGCTTGCGACTTTCAGACCGTTTTCGGCTATAAATTCGATATCGGAAAATGTCTCAACCTTGAAACCGCCGCCTGCAAGAATGTGAGGAGAAAAAAAAGTGCCTGGGAAAACGTTGTATCTCGCAAGGGCGAGAACCTGGACGCGCCAGTAGTCGAAGTAGTCCTTCCCCTTGATTTCCTGAAACTCGGCCTTTCTCGAAGTGTCTCCCACCCTTGTGAATGACGGCTGCAAACCAATATCGAAATTGTCACTGAGGCCGAAAAAAACATTAATGCCTGCATTCCAGCTTGCATAGACGACAGTTTTTTTGTTGTCGGTTTTTAATGAAAACGGAAAAAATCCGCCGCCGCCGATATTTATCTGCAATTCCCCTTCCTCGGCAAAAATGGTTAAAGAAAACATAAGTAAAATCAACAAGATAATTTTTTTCATGCTATTCCAGATAAACAAAAAACGATGTTCCGGCAGGTACTCTGTATTCCTGCTTCATTTTGTTGGCCTCTTCCTGCTTAGCCATCTCGGCCGCGGCAGGGTTTACAGTATTTGCAGCCGTCATTCCGGCAGTGCTTCCAACACTTCCTGCAAGCCTTGTGACAAGTGCTCCAGCAGTTTTCGTAAAACCCTGTTTGACTTCCGATTTTATATTTTCGCCCGAAATATCGGTCACCTCGGATTCTATCCCTGGATCTTTTCCCGAAATGGCGAAACCTTTGACACTAAACTCATCCGTGCCGATTATTAGTTTTGAAAAAGAAAGCTGTGTCCGCTTGTTGACAAAACTCTTTGCCGAACCATAAAACTTGGACCCTTTAGGAATTTCGCCTATTTCCTCAAGAACAGTGGCGACAACAGTTGACTGCGCCGTAGAGCGTATTGAAAAATCGAGCTTTACCTTCACCTTGATATCATGCAGAGCAAAAATCTTTTCTTGGCCTCTATCCTCTTTCTTTCCTTTGATGACAACTCCGCCGCCCTTCCCTTCTCCGCCCGGGACAAAACGCCTTTTCCTGCCGGGCTGCGCACCTCCTGAAGCCGCGGCATCACTAAGTTTCGCGTAAGCTTCAAGGATCTCGCGATCCTTTTCCTCGTTTTTATTTTTTTTCTTCGGCAAAGCCGTATCTGTAGGAGCTTTGGCGTGTTTTTCTTCCGCTTCATTAGCATTATTTTTCTGAGATTTCGGATTATTCATCGCCGATTTTATGTCACCGACAACTCTTCCGCGTGCCAGCTCGCTGAAGTCGTTGAATTTCACTTCGTCGCGGACCTCTTTTTCATGCTTTCCGCCGCCGAAAGCGACTGTCGTAAAAACAAGCGTTAGCGCAATCAAACCGAAAAGCACCGCATAAAATGTGACTTTTTTCCGCATCACCTCGTATTTTGCAGACTGATTTTCCGAGGAAACAGGCTGCAAATCAGCGTTTTTCTGCTCTTCGGCAAGCATTTCCAGAGGAGATTTTCCGTTTCTTTCCATCAGAACGACACCTTTAATTCAAGTTTCCGCTTTTTGCCTGCACTTTCATTCACTTCGATTATATATTCCCGTGAATAGTCCTCGTCGCCTATTTTAAAGGCTATGCCGCCGCTTACTATCTCGTCAAACTGCATCGAGAACTTGTCGATATGATACTGAGCGTTGTCGATTTCGACCTTCCCCCCTTTTGTAGAATAAATTTTCACCGATTCGATATGGAAACGCTGCCGATAGCGGTTTTTCACCGAAAAATTGACCGTCACAAGGGCGTCCTTGCCGATTTTGCAGATCCTGTCGCTCCGCAGAAAGACAAGCTCCTCCTCCGTTCTCGCGGAATAACTGCTGCACTGGAAAAACTCGCTGAAAGACTTCGCCATCATCCCTATCATGTTTTTATCGATCTCTTTTTTTATCTCCTTCATCCGCTTTTCATACTTGCCTTCAAGCTCTTTTCTCAGCATTTCGAGACGCTTGTTTATCGCTTTGTTTGAAGTCTCCCACTCGGGATAGGAGAAAATTATCCTGTTGCTCGCTTCGGCAGAAGGTCTGATAACGAAATTGAAAATGAAAGCCTGCCCTGAATTTATCTTGAACTGCACGTTTGAACTGAGGCCGTACATCAAAGCCTCTTCGGGCGCCTCGTCGAACATGAGCCCCCACACTTTCATTTTCAGAGGCTCAGTCTCGACCTCGATTTTAAGAAGTCCGGCGTCACCGACCGTAGGAGTTTCGGTAAGGGAAATATTTTCTGGAAACTCGAAGACAAAAACTTCTCCCAAAGCGATGTTCACCGTCCTGTAGATCACGGTATCGCTATTCTGTATCGTGATCACGGCGACTTTTTCGGTGATAGGAATGAATTTTTCTTTTTCCTCTACACTCTCAAAGTCCTTTCCAAAAAGGCTGAAAGCACTGAACAGAAACAATAAAATCAAAAATTTTTTCATTCGAACAACTCTTTTTCCTCTTCCAGAAGATATTCTTTTCCGTTTTCGGTAAGATAGGCTCTCAGTTCCCTGAAATCCTCGAAACTTTTTCCTGCGTAGAAATCAACAAGAAGCCCGTCGGGAGAAAGTTCAAGCGATACTGGAACGACCAGAAGCAGTGCGGAGAACCAGACTAAAGTTTTCTTTTTTTCGTTCTCTCCCGAATAGTCGACCGCATTTCCGAAAGTCATCTCTCCCAAACCTTCGACAGTAAGCGAGGAACCTACTTCCAATGCACCTTTCACGACTTTGAGCTTCGTCAGAGTGAACTGCGTCTTGAAATTTTTGTTTTTCCACATATCGATCTTTTCGTTGTGGACAGATTTGTCGAGAAGGATCTGCCTGAATTTAGGTGTGAGCATATTGTAGGCTTCCTTCAAATCCTCGTCGATATTGGGGCTCACGCCGTCGAACTTTCCTATGAAATCTGAAATGAAACGGCGCACTCTTACCAAATTGGTAGAGCTTTCAACTGTCTCGCCGCCGTAAAAAACAGTCCGCCTTCCTTCTTTATCAAAAGCTATTACCGGTGCGGGCTTCATCGTCACAGACCATGCGAAAAGAATGGCAAAAACGGAGACAAAAAACATCATAAAACAAAAAAACAATGAAAGTATCCGCGAAAATTTTCTGATTTTTTCAATATCGCGGAACTTTAGCGTCTCGAAAAATTTTGAAGCGTCATCTTTTTTCATCATTTCACCCTGTAGCGGTCTATTTGGGATAAAGCTATCGTTTTTATGTTGGAGACCGTGCTTTTAAGCTGCTCTGAGCCTGCTGTTTTAGCGGCAAGAAAAGGAATTCCGGCGATTCCCAGCCCGGTAAAAATCAACCCCGAAACAACTGTCACGGTATCTCTGTCTATCCTGAAACTGTAGGGACATGCACATATTTCAGAAGCAAGTTTCATGATCTCTACCTGCGCCTTGCCCGTAATGAAAATGAAAACGGCGTAAAGCACAGGCCAGAGCGCAAAAACGGCAACAGAGCGGAAAAAACTTCCGACCGAGCCGAAACCCTGATTCGGAAAGGCCGGGAAGACCAGAGCGAAGCAGAGTCCCACCATGTTGAGGGCCATCAGAGTTCCCCAGCCGTATGAAAAAAGCACCTCTTTCGCGACCCAGACAAAAAACATGAGAAGAAAGACAAAAAGTTTGGCGAAATACTGGAAGTAAAACGATGTTATGAATGCTGTTCCTGCCTCTCCCAGAAGGGGATCGGCAAACTGCGGACACGCACCTGAAACGCTTTCAGAAACTCCGTGCAGCATTGAAAGATTCGATGAATAAAGGGAAAAAGCCTTAAAAAACTCCGTATCAAGTTCAGCCACTATCGGAAAATCGTATGTGACAAGCATTATTTTTTCGATAAAATCAGGCAGATAAAGATAAAGCAGAATTATTAAGACTCCTTTCCACGCGACACCTAAAAAATCGGGCTTTTCGGACTTCTGGATTTTGAAGACTTCGGTCACGAAACTTATCGTGAATCCGATTGAAATCACGATGAAAACCACACTCCAAAGCCAGCCGGCACCAGCTGATTCAAGCAGAGTTTTAGGATTGTAACAAATATTGAAATTCATATTCTTCCCCTCAGGAAATCTTTCACGGCATCAATAACGAACATATTCTTTTTATATGCGAGCATAGCCGCTTCGGCACAGGCGTTTACGAGGTTCAGCCCCTTGATTTCGGCAAATTTTGAAAGAAGTCTGTTTTCTTCCTTGTCGCTTGTCGCGACCGCATAATCAAAAGGTGAAAGCTCGATCCTCACGACTTCCGATTCGAGATTCGCCCCTATCTGCGTTCTGAAAAGGGCTGTCGAATACTCTCCCTTCACTGTCCTCAGACTTTCGAAAGCCTCTTTTTCCGCGGCGCTGAGGCCGAAATCATCAGCGATCACCCGCTTCGCCTCTTCGTCGTTCGCATGGCTCAGAAATATCGTGGTAGTAGTGTTTATTTTAATTTTTGAAGAAAGGGCGGCCTCTTTGAAACTGAGAAAATTCTGCGTCACAGTCCACACTCCGGTATTGTATTTCCGCGCTGTGGCAAAAAGTTCTTCCATCAGATCCGAAAGACGCGGATCTTTGATAAGCTGGGCCGCCTCGTCAAAAACTATGAAGCTGTTGGTAATTTCGAACGCACTTCTTTTAGCCTCCTGAATGACGATAAATGTAAGGAGTTCCCTCAATTTTTCGCCAAGTCCGCCGATCCCCTGCAGATCGTAGATTACAAAAGGCTCTTCGGCATATTGCAAAGTCGATTTTCCGTTGATTATCCGAGACACGGGATCGTCTAAAAAACCGCGCAGCAGCCGGCGTATCACTTCGGCTTTCGAAGTATCCTCATCCTCGATAAAATCAAGGAGATTACCGAGCACCGGTGCTTCAACAGACATATACATATTTCTTATCGCTCTTGAAACGATATTTCTGTAAAGATCTGAATCCATATCCTTTCCGCGGATTTCAAGAATCAAGTCCATTATCGTATTGAGAAAGTTGAGCGCGGAAGAGTTCCACTTACCGTCATAAAACACTTTCTCCCTTTTTGGAAAAGGGTTTATCACGATTTTTCCGCTTGAATCGACCGGAATGAAAATCCCGCCGTAAAGTTTTACCATTTTCAGGTAGCTCGAATTTTCGGCACCTGCGAAATCGACGATGAAAATCCTGCCGGGAAAGTTTTTGTCGTAGTTGATGTTCGGGAAAAAAGTGTGGGCTATCAAAGTGTTGACCGTGACTGACTTTCCGCTTCCGGAACAGCCGAAAATGGATCCGTTCTTGTTGTTTCGCTTTGATGAACCTGCATCGAAACCGTATATTTCACCGAAACGATTTCTCAAAAAGAGAGGAAACCTGCCGTCGAAATTGCCGTGACCGTGGCGTGCCGCCGGAATCATCTCAATAAAATTCGCACTGAGGACTCTGATCTGCCGTTCCGAAAGAGACATAAGCGAAGGAAGCGACTTGAAAAATTCCAGATCGTGCCCCCAAGTCTCCTCTTCGAAGAAAAATCCGTAATTTTTCATAAGGACACTCAATTCTTCGCACCGCTTTTCAAGCAGCCTTGAATCGTTTTCAGAAACAACGATTTTAGCCGACAGAAACCCTATTTTGTGTTTTGAAACTGTAAGAAGATTCATCAGCTCATCCGATTCTTTCGCGTTATGAGCCGCACCTCTGCCGCTTGTAGCGATATAAAAACGCTCTTTTGCCTCGAGCGAAAGCATCTCTCGCGCCTGCGGAAGCACCGTAAAAGAAACCGAAAAAGTAAAATTGCACAAAAAAGTGTCGATAAGGCGCGAAATCATGAAGGGATGAGTCTCTTTCGGCATAAATTTCAGTGAAAGAACTTTGCAGAAACTCTCTCCCACCTTGAAATATTCCGGAGTAGCCGAACATTGTTTCTGAATAAGCTCTTCTCTGACACTCATTTCAGGGTGGATTTTCATTTCTCCACCGAACGAGATCATTTCATACAAAATCTCCTTTATTTCCGGTGTTCCGAGGCGGCGGGCGGATATCCCGAAACTCTGCACAAGACTTTTTTGGTATGCAGCATCAAGTTCATCCTTGGGAAACTCTTTTTTCGGGAGATCGTTTGAAACGGCAAAAAACGAGCGGCATTTTCTAATTCCGCTTTCCCTGAGAAAACCGAGACGCTGCCTTATGACAGGATCGGCTTCCGACAAGAAACGCTCTTCGACAACATCGTCCTTTTCCCTGACAAGCGAAAAAAATTCGATAGTACTTCCTTCGCGAGCCTCCCGCATAAAAAACGATTCCGCTGTTTTTAAATCAGGTTTCGCGAAGTAACAGTCGGTTCCGTCGACTTCCCATAGAGAAAAGCGCCGCATCGATGAAGTCAGGATAAGATCGTCTTCCACAGCCGCGATTTTCAGCATATCGAAAATAGTTTTCATTTTTTCACACTTACCCTGTCCCGGAACTGGCGGCAGTAAAAAACTCTGCCTCCGCCGAACATCCTCAGAACAAAAATCCACCATTCAGCTTTTCCCGAAAAAATTTTCTCGCGGACAAAAAAGGTCACGGCAAAAATCACAGCCGGCAAAACAAGAAGAAGAAAAATGCTTTCAAAAACCGCACCGGCAAAAAAGAAAACTGTCATCAATGCAAGCTGACCTTTGTCGACAAAAGCCTGTTTTGTCCCGAGAATAGAGAAAACTTTCATATCCATCCCGCGATAATGCTTAAAATCGTCGAAAATGCGGCAAGACCGGCACCGGCACCAAGAATTTTCAGAGCGTCCGACCAGATGTTCTGATCCTTGTTGATATACCTGAAAAGAAGCGAGACTATCGCTCCGCCGAGCCCGCCGTAGATCCCGATGTATCTCGCAACATCGAAAACAGTGTCGGCCATTTCCTGAAATTTTGACTTGATCCCGCTTGTGTCTGCAGCCGCAAACACAAATTCAGGCAAAACAAAAACAAAAATCGAAAAAGCAACCACAAAATAAAATTTATAATTTTTCAAAGCCGTCTCCCTAATTTTTAAATTAACAAATCAACAAATCATTATTTAATTAGAAAAATATATTTTTCAATATTTTTATTTATTATTAGAAATATATTTTAATAATACCGCGCAATTATTGATATTTTTCATCAATATAAATTTAGTGTATAGAAAATTTACTTTCCATATTTTAATACTTTTATTGACTTTATAATTTCAGCAACATATATTAAAAATTGATTTTTTTTATTTAATGATCTTTTTTAAGCTATCCGGAATCGGAGGCACCGGTGACAAACATTGCAGAAAGGCTTAAAACCTTACGCTTGACGCTTCAGTTGAATCAGAAGGAGATGGCTGAAACCATCGGATTTTCGCAGTCGTATCTCTGCGGGATCGAAAACGGTCTAAAAACACCGAACACAGACTTTCTTATAGCTCTTTCAGCCAAATTCGGCCTCAACGTCGCATGGCTTCTAAACGGCTTCGGCCCGATGTTTTCAGGCAGCAGCGAAAAAAACATGAAATATTTTATCTGGGAAAGAAGTCCGCTCTACCTTTCTTCCGAAACTCTCGGCAATATTGTGAGCGGAATCGAGAACGGAAGCATGTTTCTCTTCGAAGTCGAAAGCGATAATATGGAACCGACATTTCTGAAAGGCGATAAAGCGGTTATAGACTCTTCGGACAAAGAAATTCGGGATTGCGGAACTTACCTGTTCGACATAAATTCAAGAAAAACAATCAAACGCTGTTTCAAAGTAGGCATGTGGGGTTTTAAACTGACAAATGATAAACCCGTGACAAAAAACAACGACATTTTTTTCGACAGTTCGATGGAATGTCTCGGACGCGTCATGTGGATAATGCGGGAGATAAAGTAAACCGATAAGAACGATTTGAAATAATCGTGAATTGGTGCATAATCCCGCGTCTGTTGCGAAGAACGACTGAACCCGGAGTTTTCATGCTTGCAGTCATCATAAATCCGAAATCGGGCAAAAAACACCTGAAGTTGCAGCGGCAGTATCTGATGCGTGAGCTTGAAAAACACAATATAACTTTCACATCCAAAGATACCGAATACAAAGGGCACGCCTCGGAAATTGCACGGGATTTTGTCGAATCTGGATATGATCAGATTATGGTTTGGGGTGGCGACGGAACTCTCAGCGAGACTGTAAACGGCATTATGACTGCGAAAATTCCAGAAGAGAAGCGGAAAAACATTAAGCTCGGCCTTATTCCGCGCGGAACAGGCAACGATTTCGGGCGTTTCTGGGGGCTGACAAGAAATTACAGGCGTTCGCTTGACATATTTTTTGCAGGCAAACCTCAGCCTTTGGATGTAGGATGTCTCACCTACTTCAGCAATGGCGGGGAACGGCATAAATATTTCATCAACTCGATCGGCTACGGTGTCGATCCGCTGACATGCGTCTATGCAGACAAATTGAAACCGCTTATAGGTTCGCATCATCTCAACTATCTTTTCGGTCTGATCGCGGCGCTTTTCAAACAAAAACCTGTTCCTGTCACTCTGAAAGTTGACGGGACCGAGTGCTTCAGGGCGGGACTTTTCACAATGAATGTCGGAAACGGCCCTTATTCCGGCGGCGGGATACGCCAGAATCCCGATGCAGACCCGCGCGACGGCATTTTCAACGCGATGTTTGTCGAAAAACCGACTCTGAAACAACTTTTCAAGGCGCTTCCCAACCTTTTCAACGGACATCTCACCGATGTGCCAGTGATCCACACGATAAAAGGCAGAGAAATAGAGATCGAAACTGAACAAAACGTTATCGTCGAGACTGACGGGATCTTAATGAATTATGAAGGGAACGGACGCCTGAGCTGCATCCATCACGCGATAAATTTTATTATTTGAGAGCGCCGACTGCCTTTTCAGCCGTTTTTACGATCTCGTATTCCTTCTTGAGAACGTTCATGAACATCGGGTGAAGGAACGCATCGTTTTCCATGAAAGGAACATCCTTGCGGATAAGTTTGTAAACGGGCTCGATCCCTGCGCCTGCTTTCATCGGTTTTCTGAAATCGATTGCCTGCATTGCGGTGAGAAGCTCGATGCAGATGATTTTAACGGTGTTTTCAACAACAGCGGTGCACTTTCTTGCAGCTGTCGTTCCCATGCTGACGTGGTCTTCCTTTCCGGCAGATGTCGGGATCGAATCGACTGTTGCGGGGAAAGACTGCGTTTTGTTTTCGCTTGCCAGACTTGCAGCCGCGACGTGAGCGATCATAAAGCCGCTGTTGAGACCTTTATTTTTAACCAAAAATGCCGGAGCCTGGTTGAAAACCGGGTTGATGAGCTGTTCGATCCTTCTTTCGGAAATGCTTCCGAGCTCGGAAACAGCCGCGGTGAGGTAGTCCATAACGAGTCCGATCGGCTCGCCGTGGAAGTTGCCGGCAGAGATCGTCTCTTTTTCGTCGGGGAAAATGAGCGGGTTATCAGTCGAAGAATTGAGCTCTGTCGTGATGACTTTCTCAACGTGTCTGAGAGCGTCACGGACTGCGCCGTGGACCTGCGGAGCACAGCGGAGGCTGTATGCGTCCTGGACTTTCGGGCAGTTGCGGTGGCTTTCGCGGATTTCAGAGTTTGCGATAAGTTTGAGAACGTTTTCTGAAACTTCCGCCTGTCCGGGGTGAGCTCTGACGATATTTACTTTCTGATCGAAAGCGCGGTCTGTTCCCATGATGCCTTCGATCGTCGAAGTAAGCGCGATATCTGCAAGTTTAAGAAGGTTGTGGACTCTGTGGACTGCGAGAGCGCCGAGAGCCGTCATAACCTGCGTTCCGTTGATGAGAGCAAGTCCTTCTTTCGCTTTGAGGGTGATGGGTTTGATCTTTTTCGCTTTGAAAACTTCGGCTGTATCGACCATTTTTCCGTCGTCAGTCATTACGAAACCTTCTCCGCAGAGAACGATAGCCAGATGAGCCAGAGGAGCAAGGTCGCCGCTTGCGCCGACACTGCCCTGCGACGGGATGAAAGGAATTATGTCCTTGTTGAGGAGTTCGAGAAGTTTGTCGAAAGTCTCAAGTGAAATTCCGCTGAAACCTTTCGCGAGAACGTTTGCACGAAGAAGCATGATCGCTCTGACAGTCTCTTTGTTGAAAGGTGCGCCGACACCGATCGCGTGGCTGCGGATGAGGTTGATCTGAAGAGTTTCAAGGTCTTTGTGCTCGACTTTGACATCGCTCAGAATGCCGAAACCGGTGTTGATCCCGTAAACAGCCTTGTCCTTTTTAAGGATCGAATCGACAAATTTGCGGCATTTCGCCATTTTAGCGCGCGTCTTTTCGTTGATCGCGGCTTCAGCCTGACCTTTAGCAACCAAAACGACATCATCGATCGTGAGATTTTCACCGTTAAGAAAAACTTTTTTCATAATTCCCCCACAAATTTCAAGTTTATAAAACAAAAAACGGATGCTTATAGCACAAAAAATTGAAAAAAGAATTTTAAA
>DBYV01000039.1:51520-54199 GCA_002310995.1 bacterium UBP6_UBA1177
GAATTGCTGAAAAAAATCAGATACATAGAGCTTAATGTAAAAAAGAAGGTGGACAGCTATTTCCAGGGCTCGTACCAGACTCTGTTCAAAGGTCACGGTCTGGAGTTTCAGGAAGTGCGCGAATACACCGAAAACGACGACGCGCGTCTTATCGACTGGAACGTCACGGCGAGAACGGGAAAGCCTTTCGTCAAACTTTATCAGGAGGAACGCGAACTTACCGTTCTGATCGTCGCGGATATTTCAGGTTCGAGCGTCTACGGTCAGAACGAAGGAATCAGGGACGCGATGACGACGATCGCGGCGGCACTAACTTTCAGCGCGATAAAAAATTCGGACAAGGTCGGGCTTCTTCTTTTTTCGGACAAAGTCGAAGAGTACATTCCGCCGAGAAAAGGGAAAAACCATCTTCTGACCGTTATCCGCTCGCTTCTTACCGCCGAACCGACTGGGCGCGGAACCGATCCAGATGCAGCTTTCAAATTTCTGAACAAAGTTATGAAGCGTAAAGCGCTCGTTTTTTTCCTTTCCGACATGCTTTTCGACAAGATGCCGGAATCGGTAAAACCGGCGTTATTGAAACACGAAATCGTCTCGGTCGGACTCATTGATGAAATGCTGTTTTCGCCCTTTATCGAAGGAGCTATGCGTACAGTTGACCCCGAAAGCGGAACAGTTGAGACACTAGATTTTTCGCAGACCTCACGCATCGGAATCGACCGCTTCATCGCCGGAAAAAAGGAGGCTTTTGACAGACTTGGAATAAATTCTATGTGGATACGAAACCGCGAAAACTACATGGATGACCTTGTAAATGAGTTCCAAAAGTTGAACAGAATCAAAAAAAGATAACCATACCTTCAACGGCAACTACTAATAAAATCAACCATTAGAAGCACCTAAAAAATTTTTTTATATTTTCTCTTGACAAATGACCGTCCAGTATTAAAAGATAGAACCAGAAAGTTCCATTTTGTGGAACTAGGAAGTTTTGAAATGCGAGGTTTGTTATGTTTTTCAAGATGACAAAAAACCAGATCGAGCGGAAGCTCAAAATATTGAAAGCTGCAATCCAAAGTTTCGCTGTATCTGGTTTTCATATTTCCGATATCGACAAAATCGCGAAGAACGCGGGGGTCGGCAAAGGGACGCTTTACCGCTATTTCCAGAATAAAGAGGATCTCTTCTTCGAGTCTGTAAAATACTGCATGGACGAGATGTACGAGGAAATCGGAAAAAAGCTCGAAAATGTCGGTTATGCAGATTTCGTCGGCGTTCTTTTCGACGCTCACATGGATTACTACCGCGAGCACAAGGACACTTATATGCTTGTTGCCAACGCCATTATTCAGATGCCCGAAACATCGGTCGATTTCTTTCACGAGCTGCATAAGGAAAAGATGAAAGTCATCCTCGGCAAACTTGAAAACGGTGTCAAGGAAGGCGTTGTGAAGGATGTTGATCTCGAAATTCTCGTAAAAATGCTGAATGTCCTTTCGCAGCTTTTCTGCCTGACAAAGGATATCGCACCCGAAACCGACGATTACGAACGGGTAAAAAAGACTTTTGTGAATGTTTTCAACTATGGACTTTTAAAATAGTAATTGAAGAGGTTGTTATGAAAAAGTTATTGATTTTGTTATCTGTTTCAGTTTTTCTTTTCAGCAGCTGCCTTGAAAAAGAGGAAGTTCAGGAACAGTCTGCTGTTACCGAAAAAAAACCTGTCGTTGCCGTTGTTCCAGCCAAAGAAGAGACTTACTCTCCCGTTCTTGAATTCGGCGGTTCGTTCAAGCCTTTCAGAGAGGCAAACCTTTCGGCGAGAATGCCGGGAAAAATCAAGAAGATCCACTACCGCGAAGGTGCGACAGTTCCGAAAGGATCTGTCATCGTCACACTTTCCGGCGAAATGGCGGAAGCGGCCGAAGCCGAGCTTGAAGCTGTCGAAAAAGACTACGAAAGAGTAAAAGACCTTGTCGATTCAGGTGTTCTGCCGCAGCAGCAGCTTGACCATCTTGAGGCGAAACTCAACGCATCGAAAGCAAAAGTCAAAATGACGAAAGAAAATATGGAAATCATCGCTCCTTTCGACGGAATGGTTGCAGAGCACATGCTCCGCGAAGGCGAAGAGTTCATGCTCTTAAACCCCGGTCTTACTCCCGGTTTTTCGCATGCAAACGGCATCATCAGATTTATGGATCTGAACAGGCTTTTCCTTGAAATCCAGGTTGACGAGAAAGAACTTCCGCTCATCCAGAAAATAAAGGATATCGAAGTCGTCGCCGATGCTTACCCCGACACGAAAATAAAAGGAAAAATTTATTCGACTGAAACTCTTGTTTCTGTAATTTCGAGGACGGCAGTCGTCAAAATCGAGATAAACAACGCGAAAAAACTGATCAAACCCGGCATGTTCGGCAGAGTAAAAATCTCTCTTCCCGAAATCAAGGCTGTCATGGTTCCGCGTCTTGCAGTCGCGCGTCAGGCCGGAACAAACCAGCATTACCTTTTTGTTGTAGAAAACAATACCGCGCTCAGAAAAGAGGTCGAAATCCTCGAAGATCTGGGCGATTTCTACGCAGTCAAAGGAGTTGAAAGCGGCGAAACGGTGGTCAGCGCCGGAAAGACAAAACTTAAAGACAATATTCCTGTTACTGTCAGCAGCAAGTAGGTGCAGCCATG
>DBYV01000061.1:0-26486 GCA_002310995.1 bacterium UBP6_UBA1177
GTTGATTCAAAAACTGCACCGAAAATAGTGGGAGAAATTTTCGACCAGTCAAAACCGGCACTCGCCTTGTTCACCAATATATCAACAATCTCCGCATTAAATCTGGGGATTTCGATTTCACGCTCGGCAAAAAGTCCGCCGTTTACATACGGAAATGCGGCTAAATCATCATTCAAATACGGATCACGGTCTTCAGGTTTTGTGTTAAGAATAGTGAACAAAATCAATATCTTTTCACGAATTTCCTCTGGACGGAATTTTGCCAGATAACGCCCGAACATATCTTTTTCAGGGAAAATTCCAGCATCCTCGGCATAAAGCAGAAAAACAAGTCTGACACAGAGAATATTCAGAGATTTGAGAGTTTCTGCACTTTCAGGATTTTTATACTGCTTCAGAATCGCATCGTAAAGCTTTCCGACAAGTTCTCCCGCTTTCAAAGAAACCTGCGTTTCCGGCGGAATTAAATCTTTCTCGGAATCGACTAAAAAACGTAAGATCTCGAAATCATTTGATAAATTTTCAAGCAAAACAGTGCCGAAATGCTTTTCCGGTTCTTCTTGTTCCATGTCGTAAATGCGGAACTCGGCAAAATTCGACACCACAATCCAGCGGCAGCGTTCTGAGTAGCGCAGATTGTCGTTGTAGCGTTTTGCCTGCTCGTAAGGCGTGAGCAGAGAGCCGTCACTCTGGAGTTCTTTTTTGTCGAGGTCGGTTTTCAGGCTTTTCTGCTCTATAGCGGCATTTGTCGCCGCAATGTAGGCATCAATATATTTAGTTCCGTTGATTTTGACCCGTTTTTCAAAGTCAATGACGGTTTCCGGCTTTTCAATTCCGAAAACATTCCGCAGAAGCGATGTCCAGAAAAGTTGCGTATGCTGCTTTTCATCCCCTTTATTTTTCCAGAAATCCGCGAATTCCGTTGCTGCTTTTTTGCGATTTATTGCAGTTTTTGCCATATTTCACTCCGCTAATCACGATTAAAGCATTTCCTCGTATCATATAAACAAACAGAAAACAAGTTTTAGAAGAGATTTTATTTTCAAAAACAGATACTTTCGTATGTCAGACACATTTGAATTGACATTTTCGCCGTTATGTCGAAAATTTCCGGTCTTTTGTCTGCGGAGGTTTTTATGGAAGATCTTTTCTTTATACTCAATTCAAAGCGTTTCATGCCGTTTTCGGTTGCTTTCGTCTTTATTTACGGGCTTCTTTTCGGCAGTTTTCTCAATGTCTGCATCTACCGCATCCCGTTGGGCAAAAGCATTGTATTTCCGCCGAGTTCATGCACCAAATGCGGTCATAAAATCACTTGGTATGAGAATATTCCCGTTTTCAGCTGGCTTTTTCTTCGTGGAAAATGTTCCGGCTGCGGCGAAAAAATTTCGCTGATCTACCCTGTGATCGAACTTCTTAACGCCGTTTTATACCTTTTTGCATTCCTTAAATTCGGGCTTCATCCGCGTTTGATACTAGCTCTCTACTTCATTTCGGCGCTTGTCGTCACGGCGGCAATCGACTACAAAACGCAGTTTGTCTATTCAAAAGTTATAATTCCGCCTATTTTTATGGGGATTCTGTGGAGCTTTTTCGAGCCTTCGATAACATGGCAGGAATCGCTCATCGGAATCGGCGTAGGAGCGGGATTTCTTCTACTCGCGATTTTTCTTTTCTACATTGTTACGAAAAAAATCGGCATGGGGCTCGGCGATGTCTACATTCTGGCTGCAATCGGCGCGTTCACAGGCCCTGTCAAGATCCCGTTTGTCCTCTTTCTGGCATCGTTCGGCGGAATAATTTTCTATCTCGCTGCCAAAATTTTCTTCGGAAAAAAGCGTCTTGCCGGCAACATTTCGGCTGAAGACCTCAACTCAAAAGACGAAAAAGATGTCGAGCACGCGATTTATTTCGGCCCTTTCCTTGCGGCAGGCGGACTTCTCATGTTCCTTCTTCCGACTGAAATAATGAATTCAATTTTATCTTTCTTTTTCGGAATGTAGCCATGCAGCTCTTTGATTTGACCCGCAAAAAACTTGAATCGACGCTCCTTGAGAACGGTTTCCCGAAATTCAAGGCGACCCAGATAATGCAGTGGATCTACCAGAAAAGGGTCTTCTCGTTCGATGAAATGACAAATATCAGCAAATCCGACCGCGAAAAACTTGCCGGAATGTTCGAAACAACCCCTGTTTTCCCAAGTGAGATCTTCACTTCGTCCGACGGCACGCAGAAACTCGCTTTCACCCTCTACGACGGAAATGTCGTTGAAGCAGTCATAATCCCCGAAGAAACACGCTGCACTCTCTGTGTTTCGACGCAGGCGGGTTGTCCCGTAAAATGCGCTTTCTGCCGCACGGGAAGCCTCGGATTCAGGCGCAATCTCACCGTTTCGGAAATAAATTCACAAGTTCTTTCCGCTCAGATCGAAGCCGAAAAAAATGAAAAAAGAATCACGAACTTAGTTTTCATGGGAATGGGAGAGCCGCTTCTAAACTTCGAAAACCTTCTTGATTCTATTGATATTCTGCTTGACGACTTCGGTTTCAACTTCTCGAACAGAAAGATCACCGTTTCGACTTCGGGAATCGCCGACAAAATCGTGGAACTTGGCGAAAAGACAAAGGTGAACCTTGCCGTTTCGCTTCACGCCGTGACCGACGAAAAACGCGACAAAATCATGCCTGTAAACAAAAAATATCCGCTGAAAGAGCTCTTGAAAGCAATAGATTCCTACCCTATTTCACGCAAAATGGTCGTTCTCGAATATGTCATGCTCAAAAATTTCAACGACTTTCCCGAAGACGCAGAAAAACTTGCCAAAATTGCGAAAAGATACGACGCGAAAGTCAACATAATACCGTTCAACACCTTTGACGGAGCCGCTTTTGAGCCTACTCCGATGAAAAAAATCATCGATTTCCAGAATATTTTAATCGCGAAAAATGTAACTGCGTTAATCAGAAAATCGCGCGGCGGCGACAAACTTGCAGCCTGCGGCCAGCTTGGAAGAGTAAAAAATTAACCTTGACAACCGCCCGCTCAAAGGCTTAAATCCAGCGTTTTATGAACGTTCAATAGGTTTTGACATGGCTGAGGAAATGCTTAAAAAATCGACTTTCAAATCACCTTTCGTGGCAGAAATGAAGAAGATCCTGCGCCTGCACCACCTTCATTCGGTCTGCGAATCGGCGCACTGCCCCAATATAGGCGACTGCTTCAAGAAAAGAACGGCGACTTTCCTGATTTTAGGAAACAGCTGCACGCGCAACTGCCGCTTCTGCAACATAGTCCACAATGAAAACATTCCCCTTCCCGACCCGGATGAGCCGATGAATCTCGCGCTTGCAGTTAAAGATTTAGGTTTGCTTTATACAGTCATCACTTCGGTAACAAGAGACGATCTGCCAGATTGCGGAGCAGCACACTTTGCCGAAACAGTCAGGAAAGTCAAGGAGTTATCACCTGACACGCTTGTCGAAGTACTTACTCCTGATTTTCTCGGAATAAAAGAAAATCTCGATATCGTCGCAGAGTCGCCGATTGACGTTTTCAACCACAATGTCGAGACGATCTGCTCGCTCTACCCGAAAGTGCGTCCGCAGGCTGATTACAAGCGCTCTCTTGACGTTCTCTGCTATATGAAGCGCAAAGGTTTGATCACAAAATCGGGAATAATGCTCGGTGTCGGCGAAACAGTTGATGAAGTTCACGCTCTGATGCGCGATCTGCGTGATGTCGGCTGCGATATTATGACAATCGGACAGTATTTCCGTCCGTCGCTTCAGCACATCCCGGTCGAAAAGGACTACACCCAGGCTGAATTTGACGCTCTTCGCGACTACGGTCTTGAAATCGGCTTCAAGGAAGTTTATTCAGGCAGGTTTGTCAGAAGCTCATTCAATGCGAAGGAAATCCATCAAAGCATGATAGATAACGTCACGGCGTCACGACATAACGACGTTACGAATTAATGTCTTTTTTCAGAAGACTCCAGACATTGGCGTTTCTGAAAACGCCATCCCGCACCAATTCACTGTCGCGCTCGATCCCTTCAAGTGTAAAACCGAGTCTTTGCGGAATTTTGTTGCTTTTCACATTTTCCGGAGCGCACTTTATCTGGATTCTGTTGAGATCAAGCTCGGAAAAGCCGAATTTTATCAAGGCACGCACCGATTCAGTCATTATGCCGCGATGCTGAAATTCTTCTTTCAGCCAGTATCCTATCTCGCTTTTCATGTTGAGTCTGTCTGTACCTTTGAATCCGGCAAGTCCCGCAAAATCATCGCCGCAGAAAACCGCGAACTGCCATTCCTTGCACTCTTCCGGCATTGTGACGACCGAATTGACGTAATCGAGAGAATCCTTCACGCTTTTCGTAAATTCGACAAACGGAAGCCATTCTCCCAAGTATTCACGCTGCGAATCAATCGCCTTAAAAATATGTTCAGCATCATCGAGCTCGAGTTCTTTGAGAAAAATATTACCTTTGACAGTAATGATTTTCAATGATTATTCACCTTCGGAATCAGCTGTATCTGCTGTATCAGTTGTATCTGCTGTATCGGTTGTATCTGCTGTATCTGCTGTATCGGTTGTATCTGCTGTATCGGTTGTATCAGGATCAGGTTCAGGAGTCGGATTATTCGATCCTGCCGGCATAACATTTGCCATAATAAGCTGTTCCGATGAAACTCTGCCTACAGAAATACCGTCGCCGGTAATGGGTGATTCTGCATGACGGTCAAAAATTACCATGTTCATCATTGCGAGCATCTGATCCATCATTCCGTCTCCGCCGCCGCCGAAAACAAGCTGCGAAGCAAACTCTTCAGGAACCGTAAATTCGCCGTCATCAATGACTTTGCATGTTACGGAAACCGTATTGGCAAGCGACTGAGCTGCCGTGATCGTGATGTCGATGTAACCCTGTCCGCCGTTGCCTTCCCAGACGAATTTAAGCGGTTTGGAGTTGTCAATCGCAATTGCGGAGCCGAACATACCGCCTTCCGTTGCAGCCGGTTCAATAAGCTGAAGAGCCGGCGGCATCGTGAATTTTGCAGAAAGTGATTTGAGATCATCCGGAATAAGAGAGTCTGCCGAGATCTCATATTCCGTATTGTAAGCTATAATAGAGCGGTCAATGCTGCCGTCGCCGGTTCCGTTAAGTTTGTAAACCTGATCTCCCGGCTCGTAAGCGAAAGTGTAAGGACCGCCGTTGAAACCTGCAATCTGAACAGGACCGACATCAAGCGATGCTCTGTTCGGAGTTTCGCAGTGTTCGCTGTTTTCTATAACCTGACCGTTACTGTCAGTCTCAGGAACGCATTCCTGTTCCGGAGCGCAGTCTGCTTTGCTTGTGCAGCTCGGAACACGCGGCGAAGATTCGCCCATGACGCAGGTATCGAGCGTTACATCCACAACTTCGCCTTCTTCAAGATCTTCACGAGCAGTCTTCATGAAGTATCCGATAGCCATAGACTGACCCTGCCCCATCATCTCAATGTCAATGATGTTGAATTCAACAGTGTAGCCCGGATGTTCTGGATCGAACTCCTCCTTTTCCGTAGGTTCAGGAACTTCAGCATCAGGAGTCTCTTCAGCATCTGCATCAGCAGTTTCTGCAGGCTCATTATCTGGTTCTTCAACTTTTGACGGCGATTTGCTGTCACCGCAGCTCGAAAGCATAAAAATGCAGGCCAAAATTAAAACCAACCAAGTTTTTTTCATTTTTTCCTCCTAAAAAAAGGTCAACACGCGGAAGTTTAAATAAAATCGGAAATAAAACAAGTTTTACCGGCGCCACTTTCATCGTAACGCCGAAACGACGTGACGACGTAACGTCAAAAATGCGCGCGGCGGCATTAACGATATTTCAACGGATCTTCAAATCCTGCCTGTCTGAAACCTTCAAGACGAAGGCGGCAACTGTCGCAGACTCCGCATGAAATCCCGTCAGAAGTCGGGTTATAGCAGCTGTGCGTCAGTGAATAATCGACTCCTAGCGACATTCCAAGCTCGATTATCTCCTTTTTTGACATATTGAGAATCGGGGCAACAACCTCAATTCCGCTTTCGACTCCCTGCTTCGTGCCGACAGCAATCGTTTTGTTGAAAGCTTCAACAAACTCCGGGCGGCAGTCGGGATAGCCGGAATAATCGACCGAATTAACACCAATAAAAATCTTCTCTGCCCCTAAAGTCTCAGCTAAACCGGATGCAATCGAGAGAAAAATTATGTTTCGTGAGGGCACATAAGTCGAAGGAATCCTGTTTTCTTCGAATTCCGGAACTTCCAGATTTTTGTTGATCAGCGAGCAATTGACGAACGGCGTCAAATCAATCGAAAATATTGTCTGACGCTGCATAAGTCCATATTTTTCAAGCGTTCTTTCAGACTGTTTTATTTCGATCGCATGTCTCTGACCGTAAGAAAAAGTGAGCGGATAAACGTCATAACCCTGTTTCATAGCATAAACCAGCACGGTCGTCGAATCGAGACCGCCACTGAAAAGAACAACCGCTTTTTTTGAATTATTCATGTGTCGTCACCATAAATCCGAATCTTATTTCAAGTTGTTTGTTTTCGTTGAGAAGGACTTCAGGCGGCGGAGCGAAAGGTGCCGCCATTTTAAACGCGTTTATCGCCTCTCTGTCGAGAAAATCAACTCCGCAGCTCGTGATCACTTTCGCTTTGACAAGTTTTCCCTTTGCCGAAATAAACACCTGAAGTTTCGTGAATCTGTCTTTTCTGCCGTACATTCTGCCAGTCGGGTCGTTCACTATTATCGCCGTTCCCGGACTCCAGTTTCGTGAGATCGCCTGTTTGATTTTGTTGAAGTATGCCGCATAAGCGAATTTCTGCGTATTGAGATAAGTTTCATTACCCTTTTTGACATCTTCCAGAAAGTCGTTCGATGGGCTCATGAGGACTGCGTCAGAACCGTTAAGATACGGCAGAAGTTTCTTTGGAATCCATCTCCCGCCAACATTCACGCGCCCTTCCTCGTCTTTGTCGTCTTTAGCATCAATTTTTCCTGCGATTTCCTTTTCTTTGCCGGCCGCGTAATCTCCGTCATTTCCTTCAAAACCTTTGAGTTCGCCCTTTTTGATTTTCTGTTCTTTTGCCGGCTCGTTCTTTTCGTTGTTATTGGCCTGAAGAGGCACCGCAACCGATTCTTCCGACTCAGAATTTACGTTTTCAGCCTTTTTCGCAAGCTGTTTTTTCAGAGCTTCGCCGCGGACGTTTATATTGTCGTCGTGCTCGGTTGCAACAGTTTCCTTTTCGACAGAGCTGTCGAATTCAGAAAGAAAACGGCTTTTGGAAGGCTTTTTCTCGATTTTAGGCTTTGCAATATCGACAACCTGCCCTTTCGGCTTGGAATCTTCCTTTTTCTTTTCGGGTTTAGGAGGCAGAACAGGAGTTGAAGGCAACTTCGCACCGGAATCGTCGAGATATTTTATCGAAACAAGACTCTCCTCATCGCTTTTATCTGTTGAAAGGTCTATTTTTACTAAAAAAATGAGACCATGGAGAAGTACCGAAAGCAGAATAAAAAGAATCAGTCTTCTGCCTTTTCGAGCTCCATTTCTTCCGAAATTTCCGTCAGCCATTCCTTCATCTCAGAGTTAATAAAAGTCTCGTCCAAGCCGTTTTCAATGCAGAAAACAGCGAACTCCTCGAAAATGTTCCCGAATTCAGCCTGCGCCTCGTCAAAAACCTTGGCGATGTATTCAACTTTTCCTGCCGTAAAACCGTGAGTATCACGGAACTGCACTGTTGCAAAGCGGAAAATGAGCTCCCTGACGAGCAGTTTTCCGTTGAGAGCAGCCTCACTTTCCAAAAATTCGCGGAACCGATCTTTAAAAAGTTTTATTTCGGGAAGAAGTTTTTGATTCATAAGAAAATTTGGTTATTTTGCCGGTTCTTCTTTTGGCGGAACCTGGCATTTGTCGTCGATGAAGAGCATTCCAGTCGGACAGCATCTTCCCTTTCCGCCTTCGTGATATCCAGCCGGACAGATAACGTTTTCAACCGTGTCGCTGTATCTCGAGCACTGTCCTTCCATGATGAAGTTGAAACCTTCTTCGCAGCAAAGATGCTCAACAAGATGCGTTCCTGCGTCACAGTTATCGAAAATTTTGAAAGAAGGAGCTATGCAGGTCTCTGCATCATCGCGGAGGAAACCTTTCATGCATTCGCCGGAATTGCTGTATTTGCCGACGATTTTGAATTCGCCGAGGTAAAGCTCGCCGCCTTTGAAGTTGCGGTCATATTTAAAAACATAGACATTGTTGTTGTCAGGACGATCTACAATCATAATGAAGCTGTAGTTTCCCGGAGCAAAATCGTATTTTTTCTCGGTGTTGAACTCAAGTTCATCCCAAATGACCGCCTCTTTGCCCTTCATCAAAAAGAGCATTGCGCTTCTGGAGTAGTCACTTTTGATGTGGATTCTTGCAACATTTCCCGGAACCTTGACGTTTCTGTTCGGCGATTCCTTGAACTCTGCAAGCTGATGAGGAGCAACTTTTCCGGTTACTTCGGAATAAATCTTAAGAATTGAATCCTTTACAAAATTTTCATTCTCACCTTTAAGTTTGAGAATCTCGACCATCTGTTTAACCGGCTGATTCTGATTGTCGGTTTTGATCATTTCGACTTTCTTTTCGATAAGAGAGGTTTTTCCGTCTTTTTTGTCACTGCTGCCGCAGGAAAGAGCGAAAAACAGTGAACAAATAAGCATAACTGACAAAATTTTCTTCATTTTTGACTCCGTAAAATATTAAACTGCCAACAAACACCAAAAAACATAAGCAAATTATTATAATTATAAAAAAAAAGAAATCAATTATTTCGATATTAACGTTATTATCAATAAGAACGATTCTTATTTTGGCGTGTCAATAACAAGAACAGTTATTCAGCCTTAAAAGTTATGATTTTTGATTCGATTCCTTTTCCGCCGGGAGTGTAGTAAACAACGAGAATTTTGTTATCCGGAAGCTCAACCATGCCTGGATATCCGCATTCAGCTTTGCCGCAGTCGAGAATTTCGATAACATCGGACCATGTTTCGCCACCGTCAAGCGAATAAACCATGGAAACAGCTTCTCTGTTTACGCTTGTGCCCCAGTCAAGCCAGCGGAAAGAGCTTACGATCACACCGTTTTCAAGTTTCAGAAGTTCCGGCGCGTGTGCTACAAACCCCAGACTTTTGTAAGGAGACCATGTTTTGCCACCGTCTTCAGAGACACTCTGAACAAGATCGCCTTTATTGCTCGGGCTTGCCCCGACACCTGTTCTAACATGGATAATCCAGCGTTTGTCGGTAACTTTGAGCAGAGCAGGCTCCTGAAGCCACGTCTCTTCATCGATTTCGGCTTTGACTTCGTTCGGAGTCCATGTCTCGCCGCCGTCAGCACTTTCATAAAGGACGACCCTCGTCTTTGGCGTTTTCGCCATAGACTGCCAGTTGAGCGCATTTCCAAAGTATCCTGGAATTATTAACTTTTCTCCATCTTCGACTATTGAACTTGAAGAAGCTGCAACTGTAATTTCCTCGCCGTTTTCATCAACCCAGATGCCGTTTTCATCCATAACTGCCGTTTCAGAATAGTCGAAAACACCACTATCAACCTGAATAGGTTCTCCGAAATTGATCCCGCTTTTGTCTGAAACAGCAAAAAACAGATGATGTACCCAAGGCTCGGAATAATCAGCAGGATAGCGGTATTTGAACCAGTTCATTACAACTCTTCCGTCCGATAGAACAGCTACGGAAGGATCACGATCATCGATACTACCGTCATTCAGAAGAATATCGGGCTCTTCCCAGTTTATACCGTCTTTGGAAAGCGAATAAATTATTGCACCGCTTTTATCTGCATGCGTGCTGCCGTTTCTGTAAACAGCCAGCAACTTTCCGCTTTTAAGTCTAACCACATCAGGAAATGCAAAATGACCTGAAAATTCGGCAACAGTCGAAGACTCTTCGGGAACAGTGAACTTGATCGAAGAAACAAGCGCCTTGCCGCTCATATCCTCTGCATCATCGGATATTTCGTTGTCATCGGCTACTTCAGCCTCGTCAGGAGTTTCAGCCTCATCCGAAGTTTCGATATCAGTATCGTTCTGCTGCTGTTCTTCCTCTTTTTTTGACGATCCGCCACAAGAAACAACAAAAGCCAAACAAACAAAAAATGCTGAAATTATTAAGATTTTAGTTTTTATTTGCATATCGTGAACCTCGCATTTTCAAGTTCTCCGGTCATATCGCCTTCCGGTGTTGCCGCGGGCAGATACAAACCGATTTTCGAAGTAGTGAATTTGAAATTTCCGGCAGATCCTGCCGAAATATTGACCGAATCGACTGTCAAAGTACCGTATCCGACAAGCATGACGCAGTCTTGTTCAGAATCTGTAGCAAGAACATCTTCTATGAGCATATTGACCTGATTTTCATCGGAAATACCGATCGAAAGCTCGTTCCCGGCCTTGATAGCTGACAAAGCGGCTCCGAAAATAACGCTTGGAGTAGCATACTGGCATTGCATCTGATCATTGCAGAGCCAGGAACTCTGGTAGAAAGAAAGTGCCGAAGAATCGTAGTAAGCAGCAATCCAGTGGGTGTTTGCCTGAGGATTCGGAATAGAATATGTTTCGCCGTTCATAGTTATTGATGCATTGAAAAGCGCCGCATTCCATAGCTCATGCACCTGATTTTCAGCTTCTAAATAAGCGTTCATTCCGTTGTACAGATAGTCGAGTTCAAAAGTTACAGCAGGAAAACTTGCGAGCGGCTCGAGTTCCGAAGCCATACAGTTGACTGTGAGCCAGCCGCTGCATGAGTCGTTGCACTCTACATCGCCCGATTTGTAGGAACTGTCGATTTCAGAACAAGGTTTTGTTTCACCTTTCTCACATACTTCGCCGGATTCTTTTATGCCGTTTCCGCATTCAGGCTTCGTTTCTTCACCAGAATCGGAACTGTCACCAGAATCAGCTGTTTCACCTGAGTCAGTAGTATCGCCAGTATCAGCTGTCTCACCTGAGTCAACAGTGTCACCTGAGTCAGTAGTGTCTCCTGAATCGGTTGTGTCGCCGGTGTCACTGCCATCACCGGTTTTTATGCAGATATTATCGGAACATTCCAGACCGTCATCACATGTTTTGTTTGGATAGCATTCTCCGCCCAAAGCTCCAGGATTCGGATCGACTTTAGGATCATCTCCGCAGGAAACTATCAGAAAAAGCGCGAAAAAAAGCATGACCGTTTTTTTCATAAAAGCACCTCGATATATTGAGAATTTAACATTAAGAAGAATGGCTATTCAGCCGGTTTTTCGAAAACTTCCTTTCCGTCAACACATTTCCAGCCCTGTTTTGCGAGCTCTTCATGGTCGAAGTTGATACCCTCTTTCGCGCAGTGCTCAAGAAGGAACTTTTCCATTTCCGCGAATTTGCCGACTCTCGAGTAAATGAGCGCTGTATTTCCCATTTTTCTCTCTTTGTGATTGATGTTTGCGCCTTTGTTTATGAGAAGTTTGACAAGGTCGGTGTGACCGTATTTCGCAGCGAGTGCGAGAACATGCCAGCCTTCATAGTCGTATTCTTCGATATCAACTTTCGGAGCGGTGACGTCTTTCCACTCGGTGTCGAACGGGTTCTTTTCCCACCAGTTTTTCGATTTTTCTTTCTCTCTCATCTTGTCGAGTTCTTTTTTGGTGAGTCTGACTCTCTTCGTCCAGGTCTTTTTGCCTTCTTCGATGATGTAGTCGGCAGTTGCGACAAGTCTCGCCTCTTTGCCCGGATCTTTCGGGTCAATTTCCTGAGCTACGACATAGAAAAGCGGACCTCTTACGTTTTCGCCGTCAGTCTCTTCAAGTCTCGCACCTTTGGAGATGAGGAACTTCATGATTTCGACATAACCGCCTTCAGCTGCATAGTGAAGAAGGTTTTTCTGGTCACGATCATAGGAAGTTCTCGTAACTTTTCTCTGGAAAAGCATATCGCGTTCTTCTTCCTTGCCCTGGCCGAATTCATAAATTATCGTTTCGCGGCTCTGCTCAACATCGTCAACAAGAACAGGCGAACCTTTCTGAACGAGGAGTTTTACAAGATCAAGGTCACCGGTTTCAACAGCGTAGAAAAGCTCGGTTTTCTGGCGAAGATGAACGTCTTTCTTGTCAAGATTCTCGATGACTTCTTCCATTCCAGGCTGAACTTTGCCTTCGATTTTGAGAACGAGGGGTTTTTCCTTGATTACGAGAGGTTTCTGTTTCCAGACTTTAGCACCTTTGCCGAGCAAATACTTAGCAAGGTCCATTTTGTGAGCCTTCATCGCAAAAATAAGAGCCGAAAGCTCGTATTTATCGGTTGCGTTGAGGTCTGCACCGTTTGCAAGCATATAATCAACAAGCTCTTTCGAACCGCTGGAAGCCGCCATCATAAGCGGAGTTCTGCCGAAGTTGTCAGCCTGAGCGATATCGGCTTTAGCATTGATAAGTGCTTCAACGACAGCTTTGTCGCCTTTTCTTGCAGCAGCCATGAGCGGAGTGTCACCGTCGTCACGTTTCGTATTTACATTTGCACCTTCTTCAACAAGGTAATCAACGACATCTTTTTTGCCTTCAGAAGCAGCCATATAAAGCGCTGTTCTAGCGCGGCCGTCCTTCGTATCAACGAGAGTTCCCTTGCTGATTTCAGCTTTTACCGCAGCAAGATTGCCTTTTGCCGCAGCATCTACGATCGCAGGAAGCTCTTCCTTGATTTCATCGTCAACAAATTTCGGTTTTTCTTTCTTTTTTGCCTCTTCAGCCTCTTTGTAGGCTTTGTTTCTTTCAGCAGCCTCTTCCATTTTCTGCATCATCACGTCGTGACCGTTTCCGCATGCAATCATGGAAAGCAGACAAATCAAAATAACGAAAAATTTCTTCATTTCTGACTCCAAAAATAAATTGAACACAAAAAAACCGCCGCTTTATAACAACAAGAATAAATTTTATCAATTTTTTTCGCGTTCTTGCGCGCCATCGCCGTCACGGTCGTTTTTTTCGATATTACGATTCGCCGCCATCGATATTTCGTAATTTCGAGATTTCGATATTTCGACAAGAAAAATGGCGGCGGCGATTAAAGAATTACTTAAGATTTTCCGGATTAAGCGGTTTCAGCTCGTCAAGAACAAACATGCCGTCCTTTCTGATGAGAACGTCGTCGAAATAGATCTCTCCGCCGCCGTATTCCGGAGTCTGAATCATAACGAGATCCCAGTGAACGCCTGATTTGTTGCCGTTCGGGCATTCTTCGTACGAATCGCCGGGCGTAAAGTGGATCGAACCACAGATTTTTTCATCGAAAAGAATGTCAACCATCGGTTTCGTGACATACGGGTTTACGCCGATTGCAAATTCGCCGACATATCTTGCGCCTTCGTCGGTATTGAAGATTTCTTCAAGTTTCTCGACATCACTGCCTTCGACTTTGACGATTTTGCCGTCTTTGAAAGTAAGGATGACTTTGTCGAATTTCGTGCCGTGGTAAGCGGTCGGAGTGTTGTATTCGATAACACCGTTTACAGAATCCTTGACCGGAGCTGTGAAAACTTCGCCGTCAGGAATGTTGCACTGGCCGGAGCATTTGATCCCGGGAAGTCCTTTAATAGAGAAAGTAAGGTCGGTTCTGCCGGGGCCGAGAAGACGGACTTTGTCGGTTTTGTCCATAAGTTCCTTGAGCGGATCCATCGCCTTGTCCATCTTTGCGTAGTCGACAGAGCATACATCGCAGTAGAAGTCTTCGAAAGCCTCGGTGCTCATTGAGGAAGCCTGTGCGTAAGAGGGGTTCGGGAAAGCGAGGATACACCATTTGGTGTGAGCTACGCGCTGGTCGAGATGAACCGGAATGAGGTATTTCTGCGTATTTTTCTTCATCTGCTCGGGTGCAACATCCGAAAGCTCGAAACTGTTGTTTCTGCCGTTTATCGAAATGTAAGCCTGCATCTTCTTCATTCTGAGAAGATCAATTTCGCACATCGTGTCAAACCATTCGTCGTCAGCAGCCTGGAGAAGTTTTCTCTGGATCTGCATGTCGTTGAAGTTTACGAAAGGTCTACCGCCGGCAGCCTTAACTTCTTCGATCAAAGCCAGGACAAGCGGAAGCGGCCAGTTGTCACGGTATTCAATCAGGACATTGTCGCCTGGCTGAACTTTTGTGCTGTAGTTTACAAGATTTTTCGCGATTTTCGTAATTCTCGGATCTTTCATTTTTCCCTCCAAAGTTAAATAAAAACCAAAAACGGGAAAGTTTATTTGCGGCAGTTTTTAAGTCAAATAAAGAGTTTCATGGCTCTCGTTTCATGACACATTTGAAAAAATCGCGATTCTTTTGCTCTTTTTAGAGAAATCATTATAATCATGCGGCATTTTTGGGCGTTAAAAAAAAAGAGGATGATTATGAAAAAAACACTTTTGGTTTTATTGGTTTTTATCGCGGCATTTATGGTTTCATGCGGCAGCGCCGACAAAAAGAAAGATGAAAAATATCACCTTTCCGACTACAAGGAATCGGCTATGCGTTATCTGCCGCTTGCCGTCGGCAACAGCTGGAAATACAAAGTAAATTATTTCGGCCAGTCAGGCGAAACCGAGGTCAGCATTGTCGGCACTGACGGTGACTGGTTTCTTGACAACAAGGGCGGAAAACTCAAAGCAGACAGGCACGGAATACGCGATGCAGAAAGATATCTCCTGATGTTCCCGCTTCAGAGAGAGTCGTGGATAACGATTATCAAGCAGAAAACGCGTGAAATAAGAAAAACAGAGGGTGTTGACGAAACCGTAACTGTTCCGGCAGGAACATTCGAAGGAACAATAAAGGTACATACAACTGTCGAACTTCCGAACAAAAAAGTGCTTCATTCATATCATTATTTCGCACTGAAAGTCGGCATCGTAAAAATCGTTACGGTTCTTGAAGATGTCCGCGAAAATAAAATGATACCACAGACAACGACGGAACTTGTAAGCTATGCTGTGGAGTAAAAAATGACTAACAGCAAAAAAATGATAATTTTCGACTGGAACGGAACTCTGATTGACGATGTATGGCTTAATCTGAACGCAATAAACGGCGTTTTGGAAAAGCGCGGAATGAAGCCAGTAACAACTGAATATTACAGAGAAAATTTTCAATTTCCCGTTTCAATTTTCTACAAAGAGCTCGGGCTTGACATCAAAGGCGAATGGGATGAGATTGCAAAGGAATTCGGGCAACTCTACATTTCCGATATAGAAAAAGTAAAACTGTTTCCCGATGTCGTTCCGACACTTGAAGAACTCACAAAAGCCGGAATCGAAGTCAGCATCCTTTCGGCGATGGAACACAAAATGCTCAACAAGCACGTCGAAATGCTGAGAATAAGCAAATATTTCCGCTTTATCGAAGGGATCGAAAACTACTATGCCGAAGGAAAGACCCACCTTTGCAGGAAAATCCTCGATGAATCCGGTTATTCCGAAAACGAGATCCTTTTTGTCGGCGACACATGCCATGACTATGAAACGGCGAAAGCGGCAGGATGCGATGTGGCGCTTGTTTCGCGCGGTCACAACACGGCGGAAGTATTGAAAAGCACCGGTGCTCCCGTTTTCAGTTCATTGACGGAACTTTTAAAGAAGAGGTTGATGTGAAAAAATTATTTACCGTCTTTTTAATCGTTTGTTTAAGTTTCATTTTTTCCTGTTCATCCGGAAAAAATTCTTCCAAAAAACATGAAAAGAAAGGAGACAACTCCGAAATAGGATATGTCGAAATAGAAGGCGGCGAAACGCTCAAAGTCTACGGATATTCGAAAGATAACGAAGTAGGCCGTAAAATGAAGATGCTTGATCTGGATTTCATCGAATGTTATCAGGCAACGGTAAAACCAGGTGAAGCTGAAAACATGAACATCAACTTCAATCTCGAAATTGACATTGACGGATTCTTCGAAATGATAGATATCGCTAAAATGAAATCGAAAAACGCCGTAAAAATCGCCAAATGCATCAAAAAAGAGATGGAGTCAATCGGTGTCAGACCAGGTAATCCCCGCAATGCTGAATTTAACCTTTCCTACAAAATCGTAAAGGAAAAACATCAACAGAAAGAAAAACACAAAATAAACGATCTTCGTTCGCAGACAATAGCATCACTTGCCAAAATGAAGAAATTCAAAGAGTGCTTTGATGCACGCAAGGCAAAAAACCCGAAATTACAGGGCAAATTCACCCTTAAATTTACGATTGATCCTGACGGTGAAGTCTATGATATCAAGCTCAGAAACAATACTTTAGCCGACAAATATGTCATCAACTGCACTGTCGAAAAACTTGAAGATACCATATTCCCGAAAGGCGACAGCGATGACGAAGTCGAGGTAAATTTCGATTTTACGGCAACATCAGACAATCCAAGACCTGAAAAACCAAGAAAATCTTTAAGCCTGTAAAATTATTGATTTTTCGTAGCAAGCTTTGCTTTGATGTATTCGTCGAGACCGCCTTTCTGCATGATTTCATCAACTTCAGGAGGAAGCGGCGGGAAAGAAACAGTTGAGCCGTCCGGAAGAAAAACCGTTCCCGTTTCGGTGTTAATTTCAAGGGTGTCGCCTCTTTTTACCTTGCCGAGAAGATTTTTGATTTCAAGTGCCGGAAGTCCTGCGTTGATGCAGTTTCTGAAGTAGATTCTGCTGTAGGATTCGGCGATTACAGCACCCATTCCCAAGTATTTGAAGCAGAATGCAGCCTGCTCGCGTGAAGAGCCACAACCGAAGTTTTTGCCTGCGACAATTATATCTCCAGGTTTTACTTCTTTAATAAAATCAGGATCTTCGTCCTCAAGCGCGTGAGATGCAATTTCTTTTGGTTCCGTTACCGTGTAAGTGTATTTTCCGGGGAAAATAACATCAGTGTTTACATCGTGTCCGTAAACAAAAACTTTTCCTTTAATGATTGCCATGGATTCCTCCTTAAAAAATATTATTCAGAGACTATGAATGCATCTTTTTTAACACTTTTGACTTTTGTAAGCTCAGCCTCAGCCGCTTCACGTGAATCAAAGCAGCCGGTTCTGATCTTATACCACTTTTTGCCGTTGTTGTCGCCGTCAATTACCCTCAATTTCAAAAATTTGAACTCTTTTTTCGATGCGTTTACCTGTTCAATGCTGTCCAAAAACGCAATCTGAATTGAAAAGAGACATTTTTTTCCTTCGTCTTTTTTAACGGGTTTCTGTTCTGCCTTTTTCTCTGTCAGAATTTCATCGATTGTCTTGTTTGTATCATGTTTTTCCGCTTTTTCCGGTTTTAAGGGTTCTTTTGTAGACGTTTCAGGTAACTTTTCTACGTTTTTTTCCTCAGGTCTCGTTTTTTCTTGTAGAGACTTTTCAGGTAACGTCTGTACGACGGATTCAGGTTTTTCGGGTTTTGATTCAACGGATTCAGGTTGTTCAACAGGGTCAGTTTTTTCCTGTAGAGATGTTTCCTGAAACGTCTCTGCGGATTTACAGATCACCTTTGCGTTAACAACGTCATTTTCGTCAACGAGCCCTTTTTCACGGGCTGCATCCCTGAGTTTAAGATATTTTTCACGAAGTTCATCTGAATTGAAGATACAGTTCGAGAGTTTTTCATTTATACCCTCTTCGTCAGAACTTGTCCTGTCTATATTGCGTCTGCCGTTTTTCCCTATTACGACACCGCTCACAAAAGCGGCGGTAAGAAGAAAAACAAGTACAAGTATAAGTTTTACAACCAAAGCCGGAGTGGGATTACCGTTGTTTTTTAATTTATCCACGTTGCCTCTCTTTTCTTCTTCTGTTAAGTCTTTTTGCAAGTAAAAGCGGATCAGCTTCTTTATAATTCTTTGCGAGTTCGCCGTAAAGCGAAATCAAAAACCCACAGTTTTCATTTATATCGGGTACTCTGAAATCGTCGGTGACACGCATGAAATAGTAAAGTCTCTTTCTGTTACGCTCAAGTTCCGAAACAGCTTCTGCAATGGCACTAGGCGTCACTTCGTCAAGAATTAGACCTCTCCCCGACTTCCTTATTTTTTCAGCCGGTGCATTCTTTCCAGAAACAATGAGCGCCTTTCTTTCGGAAATTGCATTATTCACCAAGAAAGTATCGTTTCTCGTCCATTTTGAAGGCATAATAAGAACATCAGCAGTATTGAGTGCGGCATTTATCCTGCCACCCTGAATAGAACCGTGGAAAAATATATTCGGACTCTTTACACGCTGTTTAAGCCTGCTGAAATAATGAGAATTTTCATGTGTCTCGCCGTAAACATGCAGTTCATTGCAAAATCCTTCGCTGTAAAGAATGTTGAACGCCTCAACAAGTTCAAGAATCCCCTCTTCCGGCAGGATTTCACCCATAAAACAGAACTTCACGGCCCCTTCGATTTCAAAAGGACGGTTCCAGAAGTCAAGTTCCCTTAAAACGCCCTGCTCCATGAAAGCGGCTTTGCTTTCGGGAATCAGCGGACGGTAGAAAAGATTGTATTCAAGCTCGGAAAAGAAGATGAACTTGTCGCAGAAAGAGACGACCTCATCCGCCATTTCGGTACGCTCTTCAAAAACAGCGGTGTCTATTCCGCTTTCGGACGTGCGGTTATAATATCTGCTGTATCTACCGATATTTTCAAACCAGTAAGAGTGTGATTTCGGCTTTAGAGCACTCATGAATTTATGCACGAAAGAAGTTATCGAAGAATTTACGAAATTCGAAACCCTAACCTTTTCACTGCTTTCGCCGAGCCCTTTTTCGAATAGTGAATTTGAGAAAAGAAATCCGTCACAGAAAGTGTAAACCACAGGAATTCCGCGTTCTTTCGCGATTGCAGGATAGTTGAAAGAGTGGTTTTTAAGGCTCCAGATGTGAATCACATCGAAGTGATCCTCTTTCAGAATGAAACTGAAGACATCCTCCATCTTCTCATTTAGATAGGTCTCGCTGAAAGAGCTGAGGCGTGTCGGAATATAGGTTACCATTCTGCGGTATTCCGGCGACTGTGTTATACTCAGAGAAAAATGTTCTTCTTTATCGGAAAATTCCGGATAAAATAAAGTGAGAGAGACTTTTCCGGCCATACAATCGCAAATCTGCTCGATAAAACTGTTGAAAAAAGCAAGACTTGCGCCGCTTTGCGGAGACGAATCCAGAACAAAGAGGAGCGAGATCAAATTCTCAGAATCCACAGATCTCCCCTTTCAATGCCGAATATGCAGCCGTTGCCGGACTCGCCAGATGGACTTCGCCGTTTCCCTGTTTGCCTTTGAAGTTGCGATTTGAAGTCGAAACGATGACTTCGCCGTCGCCGGTCATGCCGATCTGACCTGAAGCACAGCCGCCACAGCCCGGATTGGCAATTACGAAACCTGCGTCGAAAAGCGTTTCAAGTATGCCCGACTTCATAAGTTCTCCGTAAATCCTGCGCGACGAAGGAACGATGTATCCGTTCGTCTTGATTTTTTTGCCTTTGACTATCTTTGCGACATCTTCGAAATCGGAGATTCTGCCGTTCGTGCAGCTTCCGATGAAAACGGTGTCAACTGCTTTTCCGGCAAATTCGCTGACGTTGTGGACATTGTGCGGATGAGGCGGAGCCGCGACCTGAGGCTCAGTGAGAGCGTCGAGGTCAAGCTCGTATTCCGCAGCATAATTTGCATCTGGATCGGCCTTGATTTCTTCAAAACCTTCAAGTCCGGTCGTCGGGATCATTATCGAAATAACGCCCATTTCAGTTCCCATGCTGGCGATAGTGACTCTTTCGTCAAGCGTAAGTTTTGCAGCCTCAGGCCCGTAAAGCTCGACAACCTGACCAAGGAAAGTGCGCGAACCGAACTTTTTGAGCATGAAAAGAACGATATCTTTCGCTTTTATGCCGGGTTTTCTTGTTCCTTTGAGAGTAAGTTTTACGCTCTGCGGCACTTCGAACCAGGTTCTTCCGGTCTTCCAAATGTAGGAAATATCGACGTCGCCCATTCCCTGACCAAAGCAGCTTATCGCCCCCATGATGTTGAAGTGGCTGTCGGTGCTGACAATCGTCATTCCGGGTTTTGCGTACTCGTCAATGAGAATGTGCGAACCGATTCCAGAATCGACATCGTAAACCTTAAGCCCTTCCTTTCTTGCGAAAACCCTGCATCTCTGCTGGTTTACGGCATAAGGAATGGTTTTCGCCGGAGCGACGCAGTCAAAAGTGAACATCGTGCGCTCTTTGTCGGCAATGAGAGAACCCGAAAATTTGCTTTCGAGATTGTTTACGACATTGGCGCCGCCGAAATCTCTTGCACTTTTGTAGTCAATGTTTATCCAGACAATCGAACCGGGTGTTACAGGCTCGTTTTTGTCTATAAGATGATTGTAAAAAATCTTTTCGATAACTGTTTTTCCCATAATTTTCTCCTCAAAAAAACACAAGCACAATATTTTAAAGATGTTGTCTGAATTGTCAATTTAAGACGATGATTTTCCGGTTTCGGAAATTAAGGAAAAAGGCGGTTAGAAATTAAAACCTAAGGAAGCATACATTCCTTCTTTTGTCGGAAGAACTGCGATGCCGTTAAGCGTAACATACTGATTTTCTCTCGGTTTCTGGACACTTATCAACCACGATCCAGTGACGATCATGCCGGCTCCGATAACTCCCGTGAGTACTGCTCCGGTCGTCCATGCAGCATGGTGATTGTTACGGCACTGCTCACAGAAATCCCAATCTTTGTCCTTGCAGCTGTCGGAAGCGGCAAAAGCCATTGTTCCCATTGCAGGCATAAGCAGCGCTACGGAAACAGAGCCGAGAACAAGAAGCGGGATTCCGATCCCTTTATAAGGTCTGTAATACCTTACTTTCTGCGGTTTTCCCGATTTTTGAGACGTTTCAAGCGGCATTTCTACGGGTTTCTGTGCTGTTTCTGCTGGTTCTTGAGACATTTCCTGAGCCGCTTCGGCAGCCTGTGTTTCAGCCGGTGTCTGCTCTTCCTGAGCCGGGGTTTCAGCAGTTTGTGCAGGTTCTGGAGACGTTTCAGGTAACATCTCTACAGGTTCAGCTGTGTTTTCTGCGGGTTGAGCCTGTTCGGCAGCAGTTTCAGCGGGTGTTTGAGCCGTTTCTGGAGCGGCAGCATTTTCCTGAGCAGTTTCAGGCGCAGCATCAGTAGCGAAAAGCATGAAAATTCCGAAAATCATTAACATAAACAAAGAAATCTTTTTCATTTTTGCCTCCATAAACAAAAAAACCGATAGATTTTAAGCAGAAATTAAAAAATAACAATTTTATTGAGATGTAGTCAGAAAAAGCCGGAATTCAGGTTAATAGACGGCAGGACAAGCTTCCAAACCGAGCTGAGACTTAATTTCACCGGAAAGATCATAACCCTTGTAGTTTTTCGGACTGTAAAGCTGCAAAGCGCCTGTCAGTTCCAATGCGCCGTGATAAACAAGGTCTCCAAGTTTGGAAATATTGATCTGACCTTCTGCAAAAGCGTGAATGCATTTTGCCTGATGAGTACTCCAATTATGTTCTTCAACAAATAATTGAACATGGGAACCTTCAAAAGGTGATACTTCCATTTTGCCTACTGAGGCTTGATTTGCACTAATATACATCTCGATTACAGGATTACTGCCGACATACTCACTTCCGCTTTGAATAACAGGAACCTGGCCAACCCAAATCAGATTTTCTGAAGAATAATAGTCAGCCTGTTTGGTGTAAGTTACTGCATTTGCCGGATTGATCGCCGCACTTCCGTTACCGTAAGTTCCGGTAGCATAGGCATCACCCTGTTCAATACCGTAAGCGTAATTGTCTGTTCCGAAATCGCTGTCATCAGCGTTTCCGATACCGTCGAAAGCAAAGTTCAGCGAAATGAAGCCGTAGTTTGCGTTGTAGGAATTGTCAGCTGCCGGATAATCGCTGTCACCGCCGCCGTTGTTGTCGCCGCCGTTGTCTGATCCCGAAGAACATTTTCCCGTCACGGAATCACAGCCGTTCGCACACTGTTCCGCAAATTTCCAGGTCAGATCGTTGCCAGACTCCATGTAACCGCAGAAATATGAATTTCCGCCGTCGCACTTGTAATCGCCGTAGTGACAAAGCTGTTCGGCAGTGCCGTTTCCACCCTGTTCGTTGTTGTCGTTACCGCTGTCACTTCCGCCGCATGAAACCGTCAGAAACATCGCAGCAAAAATAGCTGCACAAGCAAGGAATTTTTTCATCTTTAACCTCCAAAAGTTAATAAAAGTACAAAAAACGATTTTGTTTAAGGCTACCAATTTGGTATGCAAAAAAAATTATTGATCATCCTCGCATTTATCTCCTTTTAGTTTTTTTTCAGTAATATCAATTGGTTGATCGCTCAAAAGAATTGAGTGAAAATACTCCAGATTGGCCATTGCACGCTCGTTACGCTCTTTTTCAGCCTGAAGTTCCATCTTCAGCCTCTTGAACTTTTTCTCAAGAGCAGCCTTGTCGGTTTTCTCTCCGCCAAGAATGCGGTAAGGCTGGAATTCCCGATGGCTTTCAAGAGATTTTCCGAAACACGACATGTATGGCTTTAAAAAACAGAGATTTTCGACCAGAATTTTGGCTTCAGGAGAAAGCATGAACTTGTCTTCACGCCTGTTGAAAAAACTGTCGGCACTCTGAACATGAAACCGTTTGTCAAAATCTTCCTTGTTTTTGATAATTTCGCGAACCCAGTTCGCAAGTTTCCCCGGATTTTCGTAGCCAAGCTCCCGAATAAAATCGAAAAGCACCAAGGCCTCCGCATCACTAATTTTTCCCATAATCCCCCTTTGCATCAAAAAAAACCAATTTTGCCTACAGCTACCATTTTGGCATAAAAGTTTTTTCTAATGCCTTACAAAAAGTTAATAAAATCAACTTGTTGCAAGGAATTTTGGATTTTAGCGCAATCGGTTTACAAAAAGGCTTCAAACCAAAACCAAGCCATGAATTTTTAAAACGACCGATTGTTATGCTGAAATAAATGAATGCTTACTTGCGGTAAACAACCATTCAAAGTCCAAAAAACCTTTTAACGGCTTTTGGCAACTTCGTTAACTGCCGGCGAAATGCTCGCCGTTCGCGAAAGGCGGGAAATCATTCCCAGATCGCACAAATAACATCTGCTGCTCACAGCGCAACAATAAACGCGGAAATTATGGGAATTTTGAAATAAAATACAAGTTTTTAATAATTTTTCGGGTAATTTATTTTGACTTCCTTGATTTTGAGATTCTGCGCAGCAACCCAGTCGAAATCAATGCCGAGGCTCTTCAGGTGTGCTACTCTGTACCACCACCACGCGTTGAGAAGAGCCCTTTTTCTTGAGCCTGAATCGAATTTTCCTTTGATTTTTTCAATACGCTCAAGAGTTTTTTCAGCAGCTTCCCTGACATCTTTGTCGATATCGTTCTTTTTCAAGTGGTTGAAAATTTTACAGTTGTTGAATCCAAGATTTACCCTCAAATCTCCCGCCGCTTCACAGTAAGCCTCACGCCAGAGCGGATGCGGCTCGACAACTTTTATGTCGTAGCCCTCCCTGAACTCTTCCGGCACTGTTTCAAGATTTTCCTCACGTTTTTTAATTACAAAATCATCAGCCGATTTAAGCTCTCCGGCAAGATGCTTGAACCACTCTTCGCACACTTCGACAGCTTCTTCAGTTTCCAGCGAACCAAGAAGCGGAGTCAGACGCAGCGGCACAAAAGCCCAGACAAAGCGGAAATCTTCGTAACGCTTCATATCTATCGAATAGGCCTGCTCCCTGAGATTTCTGAAAATCGAAAGCACAGGCTTGACCGCTTTCCACGGGCCGAAAGAATCCTTCAAAAATGTTACCGCCTTATCAAAAATCAAGGTCGTTAGATAAGATTCAGAATCGGGAACACCTTCAGCTTCAAAAGGCTCATCTGCATAATAATCTGAAGGTTTTCCGCCTGATGCGGCGATTTTTCTAAGTTCACCCATGAAACAGTCGATTTCTTTTTTCAAGGCATTTTTATCGATATTTGTTTCAGGCAGCTCCGGCAGGATCACTATTTCCGCTTTATTGAAAATTGTTCTTGCCTGCTCGACAATGACAATCTTCTGAAAAAGTTCAGGCAGATTTTTGAACCACTCCTTCCCGACAATTTTATCACGGAGAAAAACTTCAAGGAGCATCTTTTTAACATCATCAGATTCGACAGCCTCTTCGCCGCAGCATTCACTGACTTTTACGAAAAGAACATGCGCGACACGTGATGCAAAATAGCAGGCATTCTCAAGATCTTCGATTTTTTTAATCTCTCTTTCAGCGACACGCCTGATTAAGGGTATTCTGTATTCGCAGTCGAGTTTCATCATCAAATAGAAAAAGGAGCGGTTAAAAACCTGCGGCATCATATTTCCGTTGTGCATTTCTGAAAATTTTGAAGGATCGTCATCAGCAAGAAAACCGGTCATTTCACCCCAGGAAAAAAGGATTTCTGCAAGTTTCAGCTTTGTCTCACGGTCAAGAACCTCAAATTTGAATTTCTTATCCGGCGTTCCATATATTTCCAGGCAGCCAAACAATTCTGGATGAAATGAGAATATGTCGAGAAGATCTTTCGGCGATAGCCTTTTCTCTTCGATCGCAGCCTTAAAAAAACCGATGTTGTTGAATAATCCTCTTAAAACATTGTAAAAACACATTGTTGTCAGCTGATCGTAAAAAAGAAATTGGATCTCTTTTGCCGCAAATTCGCACAACGCTTTGATATTATTAAATCTTTCAAGTCTTTCAATCACGCTTTTGTTTGCCGCTTCAAAGCTGTATTTTGGAATCCAGCCTATTACCATTTTCTTTTTATCGGCGAAGTTATCCCAAAGAATGAAATAGCGGAGAAAATCATTTCTCACCTCGCCGAAACCGTGAAAATCGGCAATCATTACCGTCGGCAGTACATCGTAATAAAAACCTTTCAGAAACTTTTCATAGTCGCTTGTCTTTTTACTGAATTCAAAGAACTTATCTTCCAGTTCCGAAAAATCAGCTTCTTCATTTTTGTCCAAAATTTTGTCGTAATTGGCAATACTGAGCAGATCCTTTGCCTCTTTTTCATTCAGAAGTTCTGACAAAATCATGATTACTTCTTCAGTTTTTTCATCTTCACAAGTGCGGACATTGTCGTGTTTCATCCTTTCAAGACATTTTGAGACAACACGCCTGATGTTGCCTTCTTTGGTCTCTTTTTCGTCAAATTTACCGAACTTGCTCATATTATTCTCCTTCTATTATCTTCCTTTCCGTCAGGTGTTTCCAGTATCTCTGCGGAACGAAACGCAGCTGGAGTTTGGGATTTATGCGGCTTTCGATCGCTATTATCTTGAAGTAATTCGACCACATTTTTTCGAAAGAATCCTCGTTTTCGGATTTTCCGAGAAGCATTTCCATGTTCAGATGCGAAGTCATTTCGTCAGCAAATTCAACGTTTTCTGTTTTTCCTTCGGCATGATAGACTGCAATTCCGCGCTTCAAGTCATGAATCATCCATCTTGTTCCGGAAAGACGCTCGTAAAAATGGGGAACAAGAAGCGGCATAAGATTGAAATCTGGTTCGAAAGGGGCATAAAAAATGCCGTTTGAAAGCTCGGAAAACCGAAGTAGCCCCAGCATTTTGTCATATTCATGCGACACTTTTTTACGCATCATCATGGCAGTTGCAATTCTTTCATCCTGAAAACATGAAAAAGCCTTCTTCCCGTTTTTCAATGCAGCTTTTATCAGATAAAAACCGTAAGTTTCGCAATGTTCCTCTTCCGAAAGAAAGATATATACTATCGCCGTGAATCCGCGGTTTCCGCATATTTCCAGAAGTTTTGAGGTAACCCTTTCCGCCTTTTCCGGTGAAGTTGCGACTTCCCGCGTTTCGGCAAAAAGCTGCTGCTGCCAAGCAGATTTTTTCTTAATCTCGATTTCTTCTTTTACCAAAAAAGCATCAAAAACCGAGCTCATAAATCCTTCGAATGTGCCGTCATATAAAAAAATCATGCAAACTCCGACTAAAACCACTGCATCATACAAAGATTTTTCATAATCAGAAATAAAATTTCCCGCCAGCACAAATAACTCTCGCATTTCATAAAAAAACAAGCTAAAATCGGGCGTTTTGTTTGCCGGCACTCCCGGCGACAGTAAAAACACAACTCAAACAAGGAGGAAACATGTTCAGAGACTGGGTTGACAAATTCGGGGCGGCAATAACCGTCATGGATACCGAAGGAAACATTTTAGACATGAACGAAGCGGCCATGCAGGCGCTTTCGGGCGGAAGAAACATGATCGGCGAAAATCTGATGAAGTGCCACCATCAGGCATCGATCGACAAAATGCACGACATGATGAAAAACGACCATCCGAACATCTACACCATTGAGAAAAACGGCAGAAAAAAGATGATCTACCAGGCTCC
>DBYV01000061.1:26524-27312 GCA_002310995.1 bacterium UBP6_UBA1177
ATCCCGTTTGACATGCCGCACTACGTCAGAAAGTAGTTCTATTCAAATTCTTCAAGCAAATTCAATTCATTAGCTTCTGCAATCGATAAATGACGATTTTTTTTGACTTAGAATCTTTTGTGAATAGCATTCTGCGGTTTTTTGTTTGGGTTAACCATTTTTGTTATTTTATTTTGGAGGAAGTTATGAAAAAATTTTTGGTTCTCGCAGCTGTTATCTGCTGCACATTCGGTCTTTTCGCAAAGATCGGCGATCCTACACCTGAGATTATCCAGCTCACTTTCGGTCTCGGTGCTGCCGATTTGGACAATGAAAGCTGGAATGAACTTGGCTTAACAGTCGGTGCAGACATTGACTGGAATGTTTGGGAAAAAGCAACAACAAAAGCTCATGACGGCAGCGGCAAAATGTATGCAGGTCTTGACCTTGCGGCTCAGTGGTGGATTCCTACAAGACATGCTGACGGTTTCAAACGTCACATGATCATGATCCCTGTTCAGGGAAACTTCATGTATCTTTTCAACACGACTCAAATGAAAGGTGCTGGTCCTCTTGAAGCAGTAGGTCCATGGCTTTCGATGGGTGTTGGTCTCAACGTTTTCACATGGGACAACGGAGATAAAACAAAAGGTGAATTCGCAGCAAGTTTCGCTTGGGGAATCGGTGCACAGCTTAATTTCAAAGGCAACTGGGGGCTCAAAGCCGGTTTCGGCGGCAACGCAGGTGGAGACAAATGGTTCTACCACAGCCACGACTACTTCATGGCTGAAGCAGCTTACAGATTCTAA
>DBYV01000040.1 GCA_002310995.1 bacterium UBP6_UBA1177
ATCGAAGACCTCAAAGCTAACAACTGCACCATCGAAGAAATGGAAGAGTACGAGCCGCACATTGCTGCAGGCAACGTAATTTATGCAGGCGTTGACTATGAAGCTATTCTCCGTCAGGCTGAAAAAGATGTCGACGGCGAACCCGATGTCATCCTCTGGGACGGCGGAAACAACGATTTCCCGTTCTATGATTCAGACCTCAAGATCGTTGTCGTAGATCCTCTCAGACCGGGTCACGAATGCCTCTACTATCCGGGCGAAGTCAATGTTCTTATGGCTGACGTCATCGTCATCAACAAGATGGACAGCGCAACACCGGAAGACATCGCAACAGTTAAAGCAAACTGCAAGAGACTTGCTCCGAACGCAGTCGTTATCGAAGCTGACTCCGAACTTACCGTTGACGGCGACATCAAAGGAAAGAGAGTCCTCATCGTTGAAGACGGCCCGACACTTACCCACGGCGGCATGAAGACCGGTGCTGCAAAAGTCGCTGCACAGAGAAACGGCGTTAAAGAGATGGTTGACCCGAAACCGGCAGCTGTCGGCAAAATCGCTTTCACCTACAGAAAGTACCCGAACATCGGCGAAGGCATCCTTCCGGCTATGGGATACGGCGAAGAGCAGATGAGAGACCTTGAGACCACGATCAACGCAATTGATGCTGACCTCGTTCTCAGCGGCACCCCGATCGACCTCGGCAGAGTCGTTAAAGTCAACAAACCGATCGTCAGAGTCGGCTATGAACTCGCTCCGAGAGGAAACGGTGCAGAAATGCTCAAGAAAGTTATTGTTGACAAACTTTTCGGCGGATGCAAAGGCTGCTGCAAATAGTTTTTTGTAACTGATTTTCCTGGAAGAGGGGGCTCTTGTCCCCTCTTTCTTTTTTTTGATGGAGTTTTTATGAAAATAGTGATTGCGCTCGGCGGCAATGCCTTGATAAAACCGGGAGACAAAGGAACTGTTGAAGATCAGGAGCGTAACATCCGCGCTTCTATGGACGGTATAGTCCAGTTGATAAAGGAAGGACACCAGATTGTAATCACCCACGGAAACGGTCCGCAGGCGGGTGCAAGGCTCATCCGCAACGAAATGGCCGAGACTGAAGTTTATCCCGATCCGCTCGTCGTATGCGTCGCAGACACGCAGGGCAGCATGGGATACATGATTGAGCAGGGGCTTATGAACTGCCTCAGCAAGGCAGGATCGCGTGCAAAAGTTGCGACTTTGGTCACTCAGATCGAAGTAAACCCGCTTGATCCGGCATTCAAAAAGCCGACAAAACCGGTAGGTCCTTTCTACAATCAGCAGAAAGCTCTTATGAAGATGAAAAATGGCTGGAAAATGGTGGAAGACAGCGGTCGCGGCTACCGCAGAGTAGTTCCTTCACCGATGCCTCTCAGAGTTCTCAATCCTGAAGCTTTGAACACGCTGCTTGATGCTGGTTTTACCGTTATCACAGGGGGCGGAGGCGGAATTCCGGTCTACAGAAGCAAGGATAAATCGGGTTATCAGGGGATCGACGCCGTTATAGATAAAGACCTGGCCAGCGTAATGATCGCAAAAACAATTGATGCCGATATGGTTGTTATCCTTACCGGTGTTGAAAAGGTTGCTGTAAACTTCAAATCAGATAAGCCGACATGGCTTGATACGATGACTTCTGCCGAAGCTGAAAAATATCTGGCACAGGGTGAATTCCCGGCTGGAAGTATGGGCCCGAAGATAAAATCGGCTATAGATTTTGTTAAAAACGACCGCAACAAAGTCGTTATAATCACTTCCGAAGACAAGCTTGTTCCGGCAATGGAAGGCAAGACCGGTACAAGAATTGTTCACTGATTCATGTGAAAACTGCATAATAAATTCTTTGTTGGAGATGCGCTGGAATCTCCATTAAAAAACTCATGGATTTTCCAAAGAAAACGACTATAATAAATAGCTTTGATTTGTTGATTTATGATCTTTAGCAGGAGGTCGGCATGAAACGTTTGTTTTTTGCTTTAGTTTTCAGTGTGCTTTGTGTATTTTCGCTTGGTGCCATTCCTATCAGTAATATTCCTACATTCGAATATGAAGGAGCTTACGATTACTTTATTCTGTCGAAGTCACTTCTTGCAAACACCGGCGCTTATTCGACTTACGAGCCGCAGGGCGACACTTCGATTGGAGTTCAGGGAGCGAGCGATTTTCTGCTTGAAAGCGATATTCCGAAAGATGCTGTTATTGAACAGGCCTTTCTTGTATGGTTTGCTTCGGTTAATGATGCCGACAAAATGATGTTCACCGACAACGAAGTAACGCTTATGACTCCCGACGGCGAAGATCACACCGTTACAGCTTCACTTCAGGGAAACTCTGCTTCCCCACAGGGGTTTGAGTTCGAATCATACTATTCATCAGGCTATTACTACTATGTTTACAGAGTTGATGTCACCAATATTATCGCAGATTATCAGTATAACAGCGGTGACGGTAATATAAGGTCGCTTGTCGGCGAGTATAAAGTGAGCGGTGTTGATGATATTTATGACTGCGCGCATAGCGGCAAAAACCACAACTACTGCCAGATGGCAAGCATGATCGGCGGCTGGCAGCTTATTCTTGTTTACGGCTCTTCGCAGATCGCAAGAAAAAGACTTTATCTTTACAACGGTCTGACATGGAGTTCAAACACCACTATGAAACCGACGACAATCAATATTGCGAACTTCGAGCTTCCCGACAAGGCGGCTGTAAAAGTTTCCTTTGTTACGGCGGATGGTGATAATGTCTTGTCGGCTTCGGAATCTTTGGAAGTTCAGGGCGGCCTTGCACCGTCAGCGCTTGTTCTTGGCGATGCAGACGGTTCCTGCAACCCGCTTAACCAGCCTTTCAACAGCAAGTTCAGGACTGTAAACCACAAAGGCGAGGTTTCTGACTGCCGCGAGGAGCTTTCGTTCGATGTTGACACGTTTTTTCTGCAATACGACGAAAATGTCCCTGACAGCATAATAAATCCGCATGTCCAGTATGGAACGAATTCAATGAATTTCTACATCAAGACTGGTGCTGACATTGTTCTTACGAACTATGTGATCCTTTCGGTTGATACGCGTCTTCCTGCATTTGATATCCCGGAGAAAAACGAGAAATTCCTTCTCACTACGACTGGTGAAAACGACAAAGTCTGCAAGGATACCGCTTTTGGCTACCAGATTGTTGTCGAAAACCATGGACAGGAACCTGCTGAATTTGTTATGGTGAGCGATGTTCTGAGAGATATGCAGACTTATATCCCGGGAACTTTTCAGATAGACTACACCGGCACAGGAAAGTGTTTTGAGGATTATCCGGATAACGGCGGATTTCCGCTCCAATCAGGCATTATGGCTGCTGATACGATGGAAATCTGTCAGAATGAGTCGAACTGCGAGAGAATTCTCATGCGATTTCTTGTAAAAATGCCTGAAAATTCCCCCAAGAACGCTTCGTTCTCTAATACTGCGCTCATCTGGGATTCAAAAACAGGAGAAGAATCGGCTTACAAAACGAATCAGGGGCTTCCTGTCAGAGCAACTTTGGCTTCTCAGTGCGAACCTCTTGACGATGCGGCTGTCAAGGCAAAACTTTACACGAAAGAGAGTATGACATGCGACGGCAGCAAGGAAGTTCCTGACGATTCCGACACTTCTTCAGACAACAGTGATACTGACAGCGACACCTCGCCGTCAAGCGATGAAAATACTCCGGAAGATACCGGAAATGATGAAGATAAATCCGACCAGTCCGGAAATTCTGACAAGGAGGAAGACGATTCCGGTTGCGTTTTGACACTTATTTAGCTGATGAACTTTTAAGGAGTTGATAGATGAAAAAAATTGCATTGTTTTTTATGGTTTTACTTCCGTTTTTTGTTTCTGCCGAAAGCCTTTTTTATTATTCAAACGGTAAAAAAATACCTCTTGCCGAAACTTCGGGTTACACATTTATTGACGGCAGAGTTACTAAAAATGCGAATGCATTGCCGAAAAATCTCAAGTTCATGCTCAGGCACGAAAACATTTTTCTTTTTGAAAAACTGACTGACGCAAACATCAAGGAATTGAGCCAATACGGGCATATTCTTCCTGCCTACAAGAGAAACGGCGGCGAAAAAGTCTATGCCAGCGGTATGATGTTCGTGAAAATTCAGAATGTTTCCGATATCGAAAAATGGTGCGAATCCAAGGGTTTGAGTTTCGTAAAAAAGTTCAAATACGCTCCTGACTGGTATCTTGTCAAAACAACGGAAAATCCGATCAAAAAATCGGTAGAACTTGTTGAAAAAAAGATCGCGGCGCAGGCTGAGCCGAGCTTTTTCATGAATTTTGAAAAAAGGACATATATCCCGAACGATACGCTTTTTGCAAACCAGTGGCATCTTTACAACGACGGCACGAACACTGCTGTCACCGGTTCCGACAGCACGCATGTCGCCGAAGCATGGGATGTTATGCTCAAAATCAAAGGCGAGCTTGGCGGTTCTACTGTAAAACTTGCAATAATCGATGACGGTTTCGACCTTACGCACGAAGATTTCCAGGGTCGTTTCCTTGCCGGTCACGACTTTGCCGACGGGGACGATATGCCGAATCCGGGAGCGCAGGATATGCACGGAACTTCTGTTGCCGGAGTTGCAGGCGGAGCGACTGACAACGGTATCGGTATCGCCGGTGCGTGTCCCAACTGCCAGCTTATTCCGATAAGAATGAGAATGTCCGGAATAACTTCGCTTGATGCTTCGGCTATCGAGGCTTTTGACTGGGCAGCAAATGCCGGTGCCGACATAATTTCGAACAGCTGGGGACCTGCCGATAACAGCGGACAGACGGTCGATATGAACCAGACTTTGAAGGATCTTGTTGCAAATATCGCGACAACGGGCAGAAACGGGCTTGGAACGATTATTCTTTTTGCTGCAGGAAACGGAGGTGAAAGTATCGAAACTGACGGTTACGCAAGCAACCCGAATGTTTTCGCGATAGGTGCTACGAAAGCTGACGGTCTGCGCGCATCATACTCCGACTTCGGCAACCCGCTCGACTTTATGGCTTCAAGCTGCGACCTCGATTCTTCGGGCGGTGACGGCTGGGCAGGCGGCAGCTATATCGACGGAATCTGGACGACTGATAACATGGGAAGTTCTGGCTACAACGCAGGAAACGAGGCTGACGGCGACGCGCTTGGCAACTACACGAACAGTTTTGGCGGTACATCTTCCGCATGCCCGCTTGCAGCCGGAATCACAGGTCTTGTCCTTTTTGCAAATCCGAATCTGAGCAAAGATCAGGTCTACGAAATTTTCAAGGAAACTTCCGACAAAACAGGAGCTGACACTTACGACGGAAACGGCTTCAGCATGAATTACGGCTACGGCAGAATCAACGCCTGCAAAGCTGTAAAAAGAGCTTTCGAGCTGGCAGAAACAGATGTCTCGGCTATTGAATGCGGCGGTGCTATCAATCAGTCCGATCCGGTTAATCCAGATCCTGGCGACACCGGTGACACGGGATCTCACGATCCGGCTGATACCGGCGACACTTCGGCAAATCCCCTCTGCGGAAACGGCACGATCGATGCCAACGAAATATGTGACGGCAACTCTCTGCCGTGCGACCAGCTTGCCGGTGCTCCCAAAAACGGAACGGCAGTATGCGGCACAGACTGCATGAGCTGGGACAAATCTGGATGTTACAACGACGGAGAGGGACCATCTGCAGATGTTCCTGAAGATAATACGCCTGTTGTTAAGGACGGAAGTTCAGGCTGTGCTCTTACATTGATTTAATCTATGTTTCGTAAACTTTCAGCATTTTTCAGACTTTACCGCACAGATGTTCTTCTTCTCTCTTTTTTAGCTTTTTTTGCAGGAAGGCTGCTGGGGAAAAACGAATTTTTATGGTTTTTCCTGATTCAGGCGCTTTTTATTGCACTTTTTCCGTACAATTTCGTCTACACGCTCAATTCTATAACCGATGTCGTCGAGGATTCGGCAAACAAGCCGTGGAGACCGCTTCCGAGCGGCGTAGTATCGCAGCATGATGCGGTTAAGTGGTTGCTTTTTCTTGGTTTGGGATCGATAGCCGGTTCGGTTGTTCTTTTTCAAGGTTGGGAAAAACTTCTTATTTTTTTAGTTCTCCTTTTCGGAGTCGCCTATTCACTGCCGCCTTTGATGCTGAAAAAACGGGGGATTGTAGCGTGTTTTGTGACTGGAATAGGGATTTCATATCCTATGATTATAGCAGGCGGAATTGATTTTCTTCCATGTTCTCTGAGTCTTCTTCTCCATGTTCTGGGAGTTACGGCATTAAAGGATCTTTCAGATAGTGAAGGTGATATTCTTGCAGGAAGAAAAAACAGCCGAGACGTTAAAAAGACCTGCATAATATCAACGGTTTTTATGTTGCTTTCAGCAGCAGGGTTTTTGATTAGTTCTCAGAAAATAGCGCTTATTCTGCCTGTTTCGTCGCTACTTTTGCTTTTTTTCAGTTTTTTCTTTGTGAAAAAGGATTTTGAAGAGAAGATTTACGGCAGAGTCATTCTACTTACCGGAATAACGGCGGTCATTGCTGTCATTTTTTTAGGATTTGTTTGATAATATCTGGATTTTTTTCTTTTGTTTTTGAAAAACACCTGTTGTATCTATTGTCCAAAACTTGTTTTTGAGTATAATATTGCGGTTTTTGAAGGAGGTATCGCTATGAAATATAGATTTTTTGTCATTTTTGTCATGTTACTTTTTGTTTTTGGCTGCGGTTCAGGAGAAAAAGAAAATCCTTACGATGAATATGACGGCAACGGCAAAGGAAATGTTGAACAATCGGATGACGAACTGCCTGACAGCGTAAATTCATCGGAAGATGAGAACGAAAACGACCAGGTAGATCCTGAATGGGCAGCTGCCGATGATGACGGTGACGGACTGACAAACGGCATGGAAGGTAAAGACGATCCCGACGGTGACGGAAAACCGAATTATCTTGATGATGACAGTGACGGTGATGGTATTCCTGATTCTGTCGAAGCACCGCGCGGTGTTCCGGTTGATGATGACGGTGACGGAAAACCGAATTATCTTGATGATGACAGTGACGGCGACGGTATTCCAGATGCTGTGGAAGGTACCGGAGACGCCGATAGTGACGGAATTCCGAATTATCGTGACGAAGACAGTGACGGCGACGGAATACTTGATTACTCGGAATGTTTTGATCTCCCCTGTATTGACAGCGACGGTGACGGCGATCCAGATTATCTTGATAGCGACAGCGACAATGACGGAATTCCCGATTTGTACGAAGGAATAGATGATGCCGACGGTGACGGACTTCCGAATTTCATAGACGAAGACAGCGACGGTGACGGTATATCGGATTCAGTAGAGAGCGGTGGTGTGCTTCCTCCGGCAGACAGTGACGGTGACGGAACTTATGACTTCCTCGATTTTGACAGTGACGGTGATGGACTTTCCGATGCGCAGGAAATGGAGATCGGCACAGATCCGAAACTTTCCGACAGTGACGGTGACGGTTTTGACGACAACAGTGAATTCATTCTTGGCAGCGATCCGAACGATCCTGAAAGCGTAATACCGGAAGATGCTTTCTATGTTATGCTTCCGTACAACGGCGAACCTGTCGTTCAGCACCTTAATTTCAGCACTGATATTCAGAAAGTTGATGTTTTGATTCTTGTTGACCTTTCAGGTTCAATGATGGAAGAACACGCCAATCTGAAAGAAGGAATAAAATCAACGATTATTGACGGAGTACACAGCGAAATCCCCGATTCAGCTTTCGGTCTTGTCAAATTCGGGACTCTCGGGCATGATCCATATGTTCTTGCTCAGCCGATCACGCTGGATGCCGATGCGGTAAAAAGCGCTGTTGACGGAATTGCTGTAAGTGGCGGCTCGGATGAATATCAAAATTTCGCACTCTGGGCAGCGGCAAGCGGCGAATACAGATATGAAAAAATCAGAATCGAAGGCGGTTTGTTTAGTACCTGCAGTGGCGGTTCAAATGAAGGTATCACATCAAACCCGCCTGATTGTTCCGCTTATCCCGGCAGTATCGGAGGAGCATGCTTTAGACCTGAATCCCTGCCGATATTCATCATGGCAAGCGACGAAAGTTTCGGCGATGATGATTTTTGTGAATGGAAAGAGGGTTCAAGAACGACCAGAGACATGGCTATCGCAAAGATGAATGCGATAAATGCAAAGTTCATCGGTCTTGATTCAGGTAATTCAACAAGTGATTTTAACTATATTTCGGACGGAACTGGTTCCAACGACGGGGCCGGAAACCGTTTCAACTTCACTGTAAATGCTGACGGAACGGGATTCTCGCAGGCGATAGTTGATGCTGTTGTTTCACTTACAAACAATATTCAGATAGATATCACCACGAAAGTAAAGCATGTTCCCAACGAATACGGCCTTGAAGATACGACGAAATTTATAAAGTCAATAACTCCCGAGACTTTCCCGGATGTTAAACCAGGTCAGCAGGTTACTTTTGACGTAACGTTTGAAAATACTTTCTATCAGAACGATTCTTATGAATCGAAAGTCTTTACCGCAACAATAAGCGTTCTCGGCGACGGAGCATTCCTCGATATGAGAGATGTTGTCATCGTTGTTCCGGGGCGCGACTACAACGGTCAGCAGTAGTTATTCACTGATTTTTTCTTTTGACAGCAAAGAAACATCTGTCCAGTTTTTGTTTACCACTATAAATTGTAACTGATTGAAAAACTTATGCAATTTTTTGAAAATTCACACAATCAAAAATTGAAATTTTTCATAAATCTATTTTCTATTATATAAAAATTTGATTTTTATAAAAAATAATATATTTATTTCTATGTTATGTTACTTGTGTATTTGGAATTTATGAATTGATTTTAGTTTTTGAATTGGTTAAAATCTTTATAATGTTTAATATTGAGTTAGAAGCTGAAATGCATGTAACGAGGGAATTCGGCACATTCCACTACGGCTGGGTTTTGAACCTTGCTGTTGATTTCAACAAGTCGAAAGAGAGTGTGGCCAAAAACCCGTTTTTTATTCCTGAGTTCAGCAGTTCTGTGCTTTCGGCTAACGAAATAGGGGAAATAAGAAATCAGATAAATTATATGCTTGAGGCGGAGGACGATGCCGATGAGGAGTTTTTCAATGATTTTACAGATCCTTTTGTCACGGATTATGGCGATCCGTTTGTGGTCGATGGTGACGATCCCTTTAAAATTGATTACGGTGATCCTTTTGTTGTCAATGATGAATGAAACACTTTTAGCAGAGCCTTCGCCGATTGAGGCGCTTGCCGTATTTTTGAAAGGGCAGGATATCTCAAGCGAATCTCTGGAAAGCGATTACAGCTGTATAGCCCTTGACGAAATGATATCGAAGGCTTTGCAGAATATTTCTGATCTTGAAAAGGCTGTTGTTTCGGCTCGTAAAAACACGCGTGTCGCCGGGCTTCTGCCAGAGATAAGTTTTTGGGGAAAGTATAAAAACGATGAAAAACTTTATCTTTATCAGCGGAACAACATTGCTGTCGGAAAAGACTACATCACGGTTGGTCCCGATGACAACAACACGACTTACGGTGATCTGAAATCCTATGAAGTAGGCGGGAAAATCAGTTTTGACCTGAAAAAACTCCTTTACAACCCTGATACAATCAAGTTTGGCGAGCAGGAGCACAAACTTTACCTTATGAGAATCGAGATGATTGAGAGGCTTAGCAATGTCTACTATTTTTCTGCGATGATGAGCGCTGTCGAAAGTCTTGGAGTAAAAATTCCCGAGGAGCAGATGCTCGTTTTCAGGATAATCGACAAGAAAAATAACGGCTGGCTTCGTTCTTATGCGGGTTTTGACCTCTATACATGCGGTAAAAAACAATGAAAAAAGTAATTTTTTACACTATTTTTACAGTTTTTTTCGTTTCATGCGGCATAGATGCCCCCGAACCTAATGTTTATGAGGCTTTCCGCTGTACTGAAGAACCCGAGGAGAGGGTTTATTACCCCGAAGAAAAGATGGTTTTCAAATTCAGTGACGATGTAAACCCGAATTCTGTCGCAACGGGGTTTTCGGTTTCGTCGGAAAATATGGGAAAGCTAGAATCCATCGAGGTTTCAGGCAATTCGGTAACGATTCTTCCGCCGCTTCCCGCAGAAGACAATATTTTTGTGACAATGACTTCTGCCCTCAAATCTATAGACAACAGGCCTCTTATGACGGGAGAGCAGTTTACGGAAAATAAAGAGGTCCGTGAACTTCTCTATGAAACAGGCAAAAAACTGCCAGAAGTAGCCGAAATTATTCCCGATGATTCAAAAAGCGCTACTGTTGCGTTGAGGTTTGACAGTCCGGTTGAAATAAAAATCAAAGATATTGAGCCTAAACCGGAAGACATGATGAAACTTGACGAGTGGTATGTGTTTGTTTTTAATAAACCTGTGAATCTATTAAGAATTATCAAAGCGAAATCCACTGACAGGGATTACGAAATTGAGAATATCGAGGTAACTTTTCCGTCAGCCGAGCCTGAAAAAACGGAGGTAACTTTTGATTCGGCGGCTACAGATACAACTTTCACCCTTTCTGTCAAAGGTGAATCAGTCATCGCGCTTGCGCTTGAAAACAGCTATTTCATCTGTCAAAAAGGATGCACTGCCGTTCTGGAAGGGCTTGAACCCGAAAAAACTTACGAAGTCAAAGCCGAAATTTACACAAAAACAGACAAAACAAGCCGCACTTTTGCAGTTAAAACTGACGAGGCATCACCTCACATAATGATTTCTGAAATAATGCATACGCCCTCTCTTGAACCGCAGAAAAGCTGGGAATTTGTCGAAATTTACAACTACAGCGCGATGGATTTTGACCTCTCGAACTGCTTCATTGACGACAAAAATGACGGAAAAGGAGTCGATCCTCTTGCCGCTAAAACAGAAGGGCCGGAACTTGTTCTCCGCTCGGGAGGAGTTGCCGTGATAACTGGAAACGAAGCGGCTTTCGGAGACATTATTCCGAAAGATGCTCTCTGGCTCATTGTTGATGACACAACAATTGCCGATGCAGGACTTACCGGCAACGAGTCTGTCCAGATTTTATGTGATATTGAGGATGTCAGAACAGTTGTCGCCGAAGCAGATCCGAGCGGTTTTAAAACAGACAAAGGCTTCTCGTTCACAAGAGATTTAAGTGGCAGAAAATGCCAGTCGGAAACAGAAAACGGAACTCCTGGAGTTTATGCGGAATGTCGTTGAGGATGCTTTTAATGGCGGTATTCGAAGCCTGAAATGATGTCGTCTTCGGTGTCTTCAAGGGTGTCAGGACCGTAGCTTTTAACGATAAATCCATCGCCGGAAAGACCGGGAACGGAATCGACCTCGCGTACTTCGTATAGTTTGTCCCAATAGTCTTTGGAGGAATCTCTTCCGGGAACATCTGCTTTCATATTTGCACGTATGTATTTTGCCCACTCCTCGTCGCTCTGGTCTGGAATCCTGCCGTCTACAATAGTCATGCCGTAGATCTGATGAGCAATCGAAGTGACTTCATGCTGTGTCAGCGTGATTTTGACGATATCGGTGAAGTATTTTATCTGTTCTTCACCTATCCCGGCGAATTGTCCAAGTATAAATATCGTGGCGCAGACGCCGATTACTTTCGCGAACATGACTTCATTACCTCCTTTCCAAGTTGTCCGGCTCTCTCGTTTATAAGTGAATCGAGTTCTCTACCGCCTGAAAGGGTGCTTCCGATAACGGAACAGAAGCTGTCCTTGTCTAAAGTGAAGAGAAGTGAATCGGTTACTGCTTCGGCTGTAGCAGTTCTCGGAATGTTCTTCACAAGTGCCATTTCACCGAAGAAATTTCCGGGTTTAAGTATGATATCAAGAGTTTTTAAAGAGTTGTCAAATCGTTCGAGGTGAATGTTTCCTTCTTGAATAAGATAGAACTTGTCTCCTTCGTCTCCCTGACGAAATACAACTGTTCCTTCTTTTATTTTTTCAGGTTTGAGATTCTTTATCAGATATGAAATTTGTTTCTGGCTCATAAAGGAGAATACATGAGAGGCGAGCAGCATCTTTCCGAGGCGTATTTTGCTGGTAATTTTTTCCCTGTTTTCAGCATTTGAAGCGAGGAATTTTTCAAACCCCTCTCTGCTTATTTCAAAAACTGCTGTATTTGTCGTTGAGATGATGCTTGCGGTGCGCGGAACTTTTTCGATAAGGGCTGTCTCGCCGAAGGAATCGCCTGTCGAAAGGGTTCCGACAATTTTTTCTGCTCCGTTTCTTTCCGAAACTACGACTTTAGCAGTTCCTGAAACTATCGTGTAGAAGTTATCGCCCTTGTCGCCCTGGCGGACAATCGGCGAATTTTTCATAAAGCGGCGCAATTTTATGTGTTTGCAGAGCTCTGTCAGATCTTCGTTTTTAAGTTCTGCAAACAGAGGAATCTGACCAAGAAATTCTATGATTTCGTTTGTTGCAGGTACCGTTTTTGCCGTGATACTTCCCGCTAAATCACGCATTTTTACGAGAGGAGTCGCAACCACGCTTCCGATGTTTCCCAAAGCTATCGTGATAAATCCGGTAAGTGCCGCAACAGCAGGCGCTATCATGAGAAGAAGCGTCAGGGAGATAAGTATTACCGATGTTATGTCGTTTCCTGTATAAGCTGTGTAGATATCGGAAAAAAGATAGCTCATCGTTGATCTTGCAATATTCCAGAAGTAGCTGTAGACAAAGTATATCCAAACTAATCCGAAACTTGAAAGTATCATCATTCTTTCAGTTTCCGGTGGAACTTTTTTAAGGGCAAACACATCTTTTATAAAGTGCTTTCGTATGTAGTTAAACGACTTTCCGCTTCCAGGCATGAAAAAGTCTATCATCATCGAAAGCGGTGATGTGCTTACGGGTGAAAGCGCGACAAGACCGCAGGCTGTGGCAATTGCGTTCATTACAGCCATTACTGGACGCGCTGTTCCTGTCTGCCATAAAATAGCAGTCAGACCCGATACGGCAAACGGGGTGAGGAGTATCATAAGGTAGTGTCTAAGCGCTGCGGAACGTCCTTTGCCGATTATCTGCGCTGAAGAAGCTGTAAGATAGAAAAATCCGAATTTGTTCTTGAGTGTGAGTTTAGGTTTTATACCGTGAGCTGCAAGATCTGCCGCTGAGCATAGTGCCGGCAGCGAAAGAATCACGAACAGGAATATGAGGATGAAGAGAAGTGCGACAAGATAAGCGCTGCCAAGCCCCATTGCTCCCTGAGTGATTGAAGTAAGGATATTTACGCCTTTAAGAGAAGGAGCTAAAAACGAGACAAGTGCCAGGGCTGCCATAATCACAAGAGCTGGTATCGAAGTCAGTATTTTCCCCGCCACGGCAAGCAATGAAGTGTGCTTAAGCTCTTTTCTGACAAGAATTTTTTCGTAAAAAGCCTTTTTGTGAACCGGTTCTTTCAAACCTGCGGCACATTCCGGATCAAGCAGATTGTTTTCGTTAAGTTTTTCGATCAGTGTTATCAGCCTGTCAAAGATTGACGTATCACCGTTGTCAAGTCTGGATGATGTGATGTCCGCCAAAGTGTTCTTGCCGTTTAATTCGCTGAGCAGTTTTTGTTCATAGAAATCAAGTTTTACAAAATTTCCGTCAGCTTCGGCAAAGAAAACCGATTCGGAAAATCTTGTAACAGAAAGGTTTTCTACCGGCTTCAGAACTGCAAGACCGGCATCGCTTCCGATAAAAGAGTTGTTCATATTTTGGACTCCGATTTAAAAAAACACACAAAAAGAATATCTCAATCAGTTCCAAGATGCCATTTTTTTGTGAAAATATTAAGAAAAATGCTTTTTTTAGTTGAAAATTAATTTTAATTAGTTATTATTTCCCGTTCTATCATGTAGGGGGACCTCAATCGGATTTCCGATTCTGACCGTTTACGGTGCATTTCGGTTTTTTCCCCGACAGCGTTTTTTTAACGCTTCTTTGGTTCTTTTTTCAATTTAAATATCTGAATTAATATTTTTGAAATGCGTTCCCCTAATCCTTTTTGAGCCTGATTCGAAGAGGGTGAAAACTACTTTCCTGGACCTTCGGAAAGTTCTTTGAATTTAGCAGCCATTGTCGGATTGTTTTTAGTCAGTTTTTTGATTGTTAAATCTTCGGCCTTATTGTTTGCGAGACGAAGATTGTTTTCCGAACCGATTAAATTTTCTTTGATTTTGTTAAGATGTGCTATCGTTTTGTCAATTTCTTCAATGGCTGTCTTGAATTTGTCGCTTGCAAGGCGGAAGTTTCTGCTGAAACCGTCTTTGAACTGAGCGAGTTCTCCTTCGAAGTTGCTTATATCGATATTCTGGTTTCTGACTTCTGCGAGCTGTTTTTTGTATGCGAGTGAATCGAGTGCGGCATTACGCAGAAGGGAAATCAGCGGAAGGAAAAACTGAGGTCTGATGATGTACATTTTCGGGTATTTGTAGCTTTCCACGATGCCGCTGTTGTAAAAATCGTTGTCCTGCTCAAGCATTGAGACGAGAACAGCATATTCACAATTTTTTTTAGTTCTGTTTTTGTCGAGCGTATCGAGAAAATCATCGTTTTTGTGCTTTGTTGCTGTCGTGTCGGCTTCGTTTTTCATTTCGAACATTATTGAAATGAATTCGGTGCCGTCCTCAGATTTTTCACGAAAGATGAAATCCCCTTTTGTTCCTTTTGTTTCGCCGTCTTCACGCACGGAAGAGTTATCTTTTTCAAAGTATGCATTCCGGTATGCTGCAGCGCGCACTTTATTGAATTCGCTAAGACAGAATTGCTCGAGGTCTTCGCCTATCATTTTGGTGGAAAGTTTCATTTTGAAGTCTTTTATCCGGTCGATTTCCTCATCTTTCATTGCAAGCTGTGCTTCAAATTTTTCACGCAGATTTTTTTCACTTAGTTCCCGCTCTTTTTCAGCAAGTTTGAGTGAGTTTCTAAGGTCTGAAATCTCTTTTTCCTGTGCCTGCATGGCGTTCTGCTTTGTTACTTCGGCGAGATTTTTTTCGTTTTTTATCTCATTTTTAAGGTTAGTGATTTCAAGCTCTTTTGCTGCTACGGCAAGTTTTTTTTCATTTTCGAAACCTTCGATTTTTGCCTTTAATTCGGTGACTTTTTTTTCAGCATCAGCTTTCACCGCAGCTATCTCACTTTCTTTTTTGGCAAGAGTATTCTGGAGGTTTTTTTCAAATTCCATCTTTGAAATGCGGTTCGCCTGTTCAGCTTCGGTACGGAAGAGCGCCTCTCTGTTTTTTATCTCTTTTTCAAATTCTTTGTCGTGGATCTGTTTGATTATAGCTTCGTATCCTGAAGCGTCGACTTTGAATACAGTTCCGCACTTTGGGCATTTTATTTCGTCCATACAGTCCCCGCTATCCGAGTTCGATCATCTTGTCGATGCAGCGGCGTGCTTTCGTGATTGTGTCGCTGTCAAGAGTGATTTCTTCGCCGCCAACGCCTTGAATAGTGTGGTAAAGATCGACAAGTGTCGTTGCCTTCATGTTCTGGCAGATGAGATTCTGTGCAAGCGGATAGAAGCGTTTTTCGGGACAGTCGTAAGACAAATGCTCTACGATGCTGATTTCTGTTCCGATTATGAATTCTTTGTAATCCGATTTTTTTGCAAAATCCATTATTCCCGAGGTTGAACCGATGTAGTCGGCAAGTTCGGTGACTTCGGGTTTGCATTCGGGATGAACGAGAACAAGCGCATTGGGATGAGCCGCCTTAGCCTGATGGACGCTTTCAGCCGAAATTTTTGCGTGTGTCGGGCAGCCGCCGTTAAGAAGTTTGAAATTCTTTTCCGGAAGCTGTTTCGCAACGAATGCACCCAGGTTGCAGTCGGGAATGAAGAGAATATTTTTGTTGTCTAATTTTTTCACAATCTTTACTGCCGAAGATGAAGTTACGCAGACATCGCAGATTGTTTTGAGCGAAGTCGTCGTGTTGATGTAGGCTACAACAGTGTAGTCCGGATAAGCTTTTTTCACTTCGGAAATTATGTCTTTATCCATCTGTTCCGCCATCGGGCAGCCTGCCGTCGGATTTGCTAAATAGACCGTTTTTTCAGGAGAGAGCAGTTTTACGGTTTCGGCCATGAAGCGCACTCCGCACATGATCACTGTTTTCTGCGGCGCGTCTTTCGCCTTAACGCTGAGTTGGAATGAATCACCTGTAAAATCGGCGACTTCGGTGATTTCTCTAGCCTGATAGCTATGTGCCAGAACGCAGATGTCTTTTTCTTTTTTGAGGCGCAGGATTTCCTGCTGAAGTTCGCAGATATTCATTTTTTAACTCCTCTTAACGTTTCCAATATCGGTAACTATGTGATAACCGGCGTTCGTGACGCGCATTTCAAGACAGCCGCGGCACTGAGCCGATTCTTCGCCCGTGCATATTTTGTTTTCGTATAGATCGTAAAGTTTTCTCACCGAAACAGGTGAAAGGTTGGGCATGACGACATTTGCGCCCGCTTTGAGCCCCATTTCGCGCCCCTGCGGATGGATCGTTCCGAGTGCGGTCGTTGCAGGAAGGAGAGTGTGCGGGAACATAAGCCTCAGAATCGAAACCATTCTCAGAACAAGTGTAAGTTCACCCTGCTTTTTGTCGGCGAACGGTGTCTTTTCATGCGGGATGAAAGGGCCTATTCCTATCATGTCGGGGTCAAGCTTCTGCAAAAAACGGAGGTCTGCGATAAGATTGGCAGTCGTCTGGAAAGGGGAGCCAACCATAAAGCCGGAACCTACCTGATAACCGATTTCCTTGAGGTCGAAAAGGCATCTTTTGCGGTTTTCAAGTGAAAGTTCAGCCGGATGAAGCTGTTTATAATGCTCTTCGCTTGCCGTTTCGTGGCGCAGAAGATAGCGGTTCGCCCCGGCGTCAAAGAGTTTCTGGTAACTTTCTCGTGATTTTTCACCGAGTGAAAGGGTTATCGCGACATCGGAAAAGTTTTTTCTGATATCGGAAACAATTTTACACATTCTTTCGTCGGTGAAATAGAGATCTTCGCCTCCCTGAAGGACGAAAGTTCTGAAACCGAGAGCATAACCTTCGCGGCAGCACGCCATTATTTCCTCTTCTGTGAGTCTGTAGCGCACAGCATCGGTGTTTCCGCGTCTTATCCCGCAGTAATAGCAGTTGTTTTTGCAGTAATTCGTCATTTCGATGAGTCCGCGCAGATAAACAGCGTCGCCGTAAATTTTACGGCGCACTTTGTCTGCTTCCTGAGCGAGAAGTTCAGTTGCGTTCTCATTTTCGATAATTACGGCAAGACCTTCGTCTGTAAGGTTTTTACTGTCCCTGAGTGTCTCAATAAGTCTTGTAATTTCGGGAAGATTGTCCATTTTTCTCTCCATAGGTCCAAAGAGGCTGTTTTTATATCATCAAGTGAAAAAATCGTCAAGAAGAGGAATTAGGAAAAAGAGGCGGTTATTCTCGATATTTTCAAAAATATGTGTATAATGCTTTGTTTTTTGTGTGTTTAAACTTTATGGAGGTTTGGTATGACTGAATTTAACGGCGCAACACTGATGATAACAGGCGGCACCGGTTCTTTTGGCAACACGGTTCTGAAACATTTTCTCACTTCTGATATTGCTCAGATCCGTATTTTTTCGCGTGACGAGAAAAAACAGGATGATATGCGCCACGACTTGCAGGCGAAATACCCTGACCATGCCAAAAAAGTTAAATTTTATGTCGGCGACGTCCGTGATCCGCGCTCTCTGGCAGATGCTATGCCGGGTGTAGACTATATTTTCCACGCTGCGGCATTGAAGCAGGTGCCTTCCTGCGAATTTTTCCCGATGCAGGCAGTCAGAACCAATGTAGAGGGAACTGACAACATGCTTCACGCCGCGATAAGTGCAGGTGTTAAGAGAGTTGTCTGCCTGAGTACAGATAAAGCCGCTTATCCGATAAATGCAATGGGAATCAGCAAGGCTATGATGGAGCACGTCATCTATGCAAACGCGAGAGTTGCCGCAGAACGTGGTGGCACTGTCATCTGTTGTACTCGTTACGGCAACGTTATGTGCAGCCGCGGCTCGGTAATTCCTCTTTTCATTGACCAGATCCATGCTGGAAATCCGATAACGATAACAGACCCGAACATGACGCGTTTTCTGATGAACCTTGACGAGGCGGTAGAACTCGTCAGATTCGCTTTCGGCCACGCAAATCCGGGCGATCTCTTCATCCAGAAAGCAGACGCTTCGACGATCGGAGACCTGGCAAAGGCTGTTCAGAAACTTTTCGGCGATACAGGCACAAACATCATCGGCACGCGTCACGGCGAAAAACTTTATGAAACCCTCATGACAAGAGAGGAGAGGCTCCGTTCGGAAGATATGGGAAAATACTTCAGAGTCGCAGCCGACAACCGCGACCTCAACTACGACAAATTCTTCGTCAAAGGTGAAGTCCACACGATGGCTGACGAGGCTTACACGAGCCACAACACGACAAGGCTTGATGTCGAAGGAACGGTCGAAAAAATCAAGACTGCAGACTATGTCAAAGAGGAACTCCAGGGCATCCGCCACAACTAAGCGAGGTTTCAATGAACATTCTTGTTACCGGCGCGGCGGGTTTTGTAGGCCGCAATCTGGTTGAAAATCTTAAAAATATCCGTGACGGAAAAAACAGAACAAGACCAGCTCTTTCGATAGGCGAAATTTTTGAGTATGACCTCGGAAACACCGCGTCAGAGCTTGACGAATGGTGCAAAAAAGCAGATTTCATTTTCAATCTCGCAGGAGTGAACCGGCCGAAAGATCCGAAAGAATTCAGAGAGGGGAATTTCGGATTCGCTTCGACTCTTCTCGATACGCTCAAAAAACACAAAAATACTTCCCCGGTCATGCTTTCAAGCTCACTGCAGGCCACCCTCGCGGGGCGTTTCGGAACTTCGGAATACGGCCTCAGCAAAAAAGCGGGCGAAGAACTTTTTTTTGATTACGCAAAAGAGACCGGCGCGAAAGTTTTTGTCTACCGCTTCCCGAACTTAGTCGGAAAGTGGGTGAGACCAAACTACAACAGCGCAGTCGGGACATTCTGCAACAATATCGCAAACGACCTTCCGATAACGGTGAACGACCCGTCTGTAGAACTTGAAATGCTTTTCATCGACGATCTGATCGAGGAGATGCTTGATGCGATGGAGGGACACCCGCACAGATGCGATTATCCGAAGACAGGTGAAGTTGTTGACGGCGTGAAATTTGACGGGCTTACCCCGCTTTGGAATGAAAACGGAAGATACTGCGGAGCAAAAATCACCCACAAAGCGACGCTTGGCTATATCGTCGAATGCCTCAAAAAATTCCATGACCAGCCGCAAACCCTGATGATGCCTGAGATTGCCCCCGGAAGTTTTGAGAAAAAACTATATTCTATGTATCTCAGCTATCTTCCGAAAGAAAAGGTCGCGTTCGACCTTAAGATGAACTGCGACGAAAGAGGAAGTTTCACCGAAATATTGAAGACTTTCGACCACGGGCAGTTTTCTGTGAACATAAGCAAGCCAGGCATCACAAAAGGGGAACACTGGCACAACACGAAGTGGGAGTTCTTCATCGTCGTGAGCGGTCACGGGCTCATTCAGGAACGTAAAATCGGAACTGACGAAGTAATCGAATTTGAAGTGAGCGGCGAAAAGATCCAGGCAGTCCACATGCTTCCGGGTTACACCCACAATATAATCAACCTTTCGAAAACAGAGAATTTGGTCACTCTGATGTGGGCAAACGAGACTTTCGACCCCGCGCATCCCGACACATTTTTTGAAAAAGTCGTCAATGGAGAAATAAATGGCTAACTGGAAAAACAACGGAAAACTTAAACTTTTGATAATTGTCGGTACAAGGCCTGAAATCATCCGCCTCGCCGCAGTAATTAAGAAATGCAGGAAGTATTTCGACACGATCCTCGCCCACACCGGTCAGAATTACGACTACAATCTAAACGGCGTTTTCTTCCGCGATTTAGAGCTTGAAGACCCGGAAGTCTACATGGATGCAGTCGGCGAAAATTTAGGACAGACGATGGGAAACATCATCGCAAAAAGTTACGAACTCATGGTCGAACTCAATCCTGATGCAGTCCTTGTCCTGGGAGACACAAACAGCTGCCTTTCGGTCATAGGCGCAAAACGCCTGCATATCCCGATTTTCCACATGGAAGCGGGCAACCGCTGCAAGGATGAATGTTTGCCGGAAGAGACGAACCGCCGCATCGTGGACATAATTTCTGACGTCAATATCGCATATTCGGAACACGCGAGACGTTACCTCGCCGACTGCGGACTTCCAAAAGAACGCACCTACGTTTCGGGTTCTCCGATGGCGGAAGTTCTCCGCGACAATCTGAAAAAAATCGAAGCGTCTGATATCCATAAAAAACTCGGACTTGAAAAAGGAAAATACATTCTTCTTTCGGCGCACAGAGAGGAAAATATCGATACAGAAAAGAATTTCACGAGCCTTTTTGGCGCAATAAACGCGATGGCTGAAAAATACGATATTCCCATTCTTTACAGCTGCCACCCGAGAAGCCGCAAAAGACTTGAGGCAAGCGGATTTAAGCTTGATGAGCGCGTGATCCAGCATGAACCACTCGGTTTTCACGACTACAACTGCCTTCAGATGAACGCTTTCTGCGTAGTTTCCGATTCGGGAACTCTGCCGGAGGAAAGCAGTTTCTTCACCTCAGTCGGACATCCGTTCCCGGCAGTCTGCATAAGAACTTCGACCGAACGCCCCGAAGCGCTTGACAAAGCGTGCTTCATCCTCTCCGGAATTGATTCAAAAGGGCTTTTGCAGGCGGTAGAAACTGCAGTCGAAATGGTTAAAAACGAGAAAAACGGAGGCGCGATACCCGTTCCCGACTACACAGACGAAAACGTTTCCGACAAAATCGTCAAAATAATCCAGAGCTACACCGGAATAGTCAACAGAATGGTGTGGAGAAAAGGTTAGGAGAAAAATATGAAAATTACTATTATCGGCGGTTCGGGATTTGTCGGAACCAGACTCACAAAAAGGCTTTTGGCAAGCGGACACGAAGTGAAAATCGCAGACAAAAGAAAAAGCAGAACTTATCCCGATCTTTGGGTAAGGTGCGATATCCGGAACAAAGATGAAGAAGTGAACGAATTTCCTGAATCTCTGACTGACGCCGCAGCCGCACCGGGACAGGCTGATGAAGCCGCAAAGGCGATGCCGATGAAATCTTTAGTTGAGGTGCTTGCAGGAAGTGACGTTGTCATAAATCTTGCCGCTGAACACCGCGACGACGTGACCCCGAAATCGCTTTACGACGAAGTCAATGTCCAGGGCAGCGAAAACGTCTGCCAAGTCTGCACAAAGCTCGGAATTCACAAAATAATTTTTACAAGTTCTGTCGCAGTTTACGGTTTTGCCCCGGCAGGAACCGACGAATCGGGTGAAATCAACTACTTCAACGACTACGGCCGCACGAAATATCTGGCAGAGGTAAAATACCGCGAGTGGCTTAAAAACGATTCTGCGAACAATGCGGTCATCATCCGTCCGACCGTTATTTTCGGCGAGCAGAACAGAGGCAACGTCTACAACCTTTTGAGGCAGATCGCGGGCGGAAAATTCCCGATGGTCGGCAAGGGAACTAATCGCAAAAGCATGAACTATGTCGAAAATGTTGCCGCTTTCATCGAATACGAAATCACGCATGATACCGATCCGGGAGAGCACCTTTACAACTACTGCGACGAACCGGCCTACGACATGAACAGCCTTGTTCTTGACTGCTACAAAGCTCTCGGAAAAAACAAAACGAAGCTTTTCCACTGGCCTTACGGTCTTGCATACTGCGGGGGTCTCTGCTTCGATCTTCTGGCGAAGATACTGCACAAAAAACTGGTTATAAGCTCGATCAGAGTCAAAAAATTCACACAGGACACATACTTTGTAGGCGGAAATATCAAAAAAACCGACTTTGTTCCGCCGGTAACTTTGGCTGAAGGTCTTAAACGGACAATTGAATACGAATTCGTGAATAAAGTCGAAGGACACACTTTTACGTGTGAATAGCTCCTTATTTATTGACTTTTATCGTGATTTCAATATCTTCCCGCCTTGTAACCGCTTTTTGTTATTTGATTTACAAAATGTGTTAAATAATTGGAGGAATAAATATGTTTTCAGACTTGTATGACAAGATTGTAGCCGGAAAGGAAAAAATAGCTTTGGTGGGACTCGGTTATGTCGGAATGCCGATAGCCGTCGCTTTCGCGAGAAAGGTCAAAGTTGTCGGATTCGATTTAAACGAGAAAAAAATAGCACTGTATAAAAAAGGTGTTGATCCGACCCACGAAGTCGGTGATGACGTTATCGCAAAAACAAAAGTAGAGTTTACTTCTGACGAAAAGAAGCTTCGCACGGCGAAATTCCACATCGTAGCGGTTCCAACACCTGTAAACGACGATCACACTCCCGATTTGAATCCGGTCGAAAGCGCGAGCACCATTCTCGGACGCAACCTCGTTAAAGGCTCTGTTGTCGTATTCGAATCTACGGTTCATCCCGGTGTCACGGAAGAAGTCTGCGTTCCGATTCTTGAGCGCGAATCGGGGCTTAAATGCGGAAAGGATTTCAAAATCGGCTACTCGCCTGAGCGTATCAACCCCGGCGACAAAGTTCACCGCCTCGAAACAATCACAAAAATAGTTTCGGGTATGGACGAAGAAACACTGGATTGTGTCGCAAAAGTCTATGAGCTTGTTGTCGAAGCAGGGGTTTACCGCGCTGAGAACATCAAAGTTGCCGAAGCTGCGAAAGTAATCGAAAACAGCCAGCGTGATATCAACATCGCCTTTATGAACGAGCTTTCCATCATATTCAACAAAATGGGAATCGATACGCAGGCAGTTCTGAAAGCAGCCGGTACAAAATGGAATTTCCTCAAATTCTATCCCGGCTTGGTCGGCGGTCACTGCATCGGAGTTGACCCTTACTATCTGACTTACAAGGCTGAGAAAATCGGCTATCACAGCCAGATCATCCTTTCGGGCCGCAGGATAAACGATGATATGGGAAAATATGTCGCTGAAAGCTGCGTCAAAAATCTTATCGCATCGGATAAGGCTGTCAGAAAGGCAAAAGTTGCCATACTCGGGTTTACATTCAAGGAAAACTGCCCCGATACGAGAAATACGAAAGTAATTGATATCGTTCATGAACTCCGCGAATACGGTATAAATCCGATGATAGCCGATCCAGAGGCTGATGCTGCCGAAGCAAAAGCTCTTTACGGGATCGAATTCGCCGATATAAAGGACGTTAAAGGAATGGATGCTGTCATTATTGCTGTTGCCCACAAAGAGTTCAGCAATTTGAAAATGAAAGATGTCAATAAATTTTTCGGCAAAGGCAAAAAAGTTCTCCTCGACCTCAAAGGTCTTTTGAACCGCAAAGAGTTCGAAGATGCCGGCTACAACTACTGGAGACTGTGATGGTAGCCCCCTCAGTCTGCTGTGTCTTGAGAATGCATGGATTTTTTAGTAATTGAGTGTAATATTTTTAGGTGAGCGGTTACAAAAATCGGAGGAAGCTTGGGAATTTACATCAATGCTGGTAACGATAATTTAAGAATGGCTTTAAATTCGGAGATTTTTGTTGACAAGTCTTTGGTGCTGCAAAAACTTTGCTCTTTATTGAACTCCAACCAGAGATTTATCTGCGTCTCACGTCCGCGCCGATTCGGCAAGACAATGGTTCGTGATTTAATGGTCGCCTATTTTTCAAAAGGTTGTGATTCGAGAGAAATGTTCTCGGATCTTAAAATTGCACAAGCTCCGTGTTTTGAAAACAATCTTAATAAATTCAATGTGATAGCGATTGACTTGGGTGCGCTCTACAATGCTGCGGCAAACAGAAACGATGTTCTGAAAAATTTGAAGACTCGCCTTTTCAAAGATTTCGGGAAAGAATTTCCGAATATCGATTTTGACGACCAAATTTCAATCGCCGAAATGATTCAGCAGGCTTACGATGAAACTAAAACGCAATTCATTATAATCATTGATGAATACGACACTTTTATCCGTGAACGCCAAAGTGAGGTGCTTCTCGAAGAATACCGCTCTTTTTTAAATTCCATCTTTAAAAACAATGAACTTTCACCAGCTATAGCACTCGCATATTTGACCGGAATTCTGCCGGTAGAGCGTGATAAGGTTCAGTCCAAGCTCAATAATTTCAGAGAATCTACCATCCTTAGTCCTTTCGGATTCGAGGAGTTTTTCGGCTTTACGAAAGAAGAGACCGAGGCTCTTTGCAATAGATACGGCATGAATTTTGAAGAGTGTGAAGACTGGTATGACGGCTATAGGATCGGTGAAGCGGATCAGATCAGTGTGCATAACCCTAATTCAGTTGTTGAAGCGATGATGCGCCGCGAATTCGGCAATTATTGGACCAAAACCGGATCTTACGAGGCTGTTTCGGACTATATCAAGCTTGACTACGACGGCACAAAAACGGCCGTAGTTGAAATGCTGTCCGGCAGGGAAGTGCCTGTAAATGTTGTCGATTTTAAAAATAAACTGGATGAAATAAAGACTAAAGACCACGTTTTAACGTATCTTATCCATCTCGGCTACTTGAATTACGACACAACAACAAAATTATGCAGGATCCCGAACAAAGAGATCAAGCAGGAGTGGGAATCGGCAATAAAAGACGCAGACAATTTTTCCAAAATAGCTGAAATGATAAGAAATTCAGATAATCTTCTTTATCTTACTCAAAACGGGATCGCGGAAGAAGTTGCCGCTGCTCTTGACAAAGCCCATACTGAAGTTTCAAGCGTTTTGAACTATAATTTTGAATCATCTCTTCAGGCTGCGATAATCCTTGCTTATTACACAGCCAAAACAAAATACACAATCATTCAGGAACTTCCTGCAGGATACGGCTTTGCCGACATCGGTTTTATCCCGCTTGACAAAAAAGATCCTGCAATGATTATCGAGCTCAAATATGATAAAAATGTGAAAGCTGCAATTTCACAGATAAAAGATAAAAAATATCCGAAAGCCTTTGAAAACTACATCGACAATCTTCTTCTTGTTGCTGTAAATTACGACAAAACTACTAAAGTACACGAATGTGTGATTGAAAAATACGGTGATTGAAACATGAATATCAATACGCTGAAAAATTTGTGTTCAGCATCTAAAATAAAGTGGACAAAACACGGATTGGAGCGGATGCAGGAACGGAACATTTCGATAGCTGACGTTAAAAACTGCATAATGAACGGTGAAATAATTGAGGAATATCCCAACGATTTTCCTATTCCGAGTGCATTGATATTCGGACACAATGTGGAAGGTCGCGTTCTGCATACAGTTTGCGGAACCGACGGGCAGTTTTTACATATTGTGACTGCATATTTTCCGGATAAGGATAAATTTGAAAGCGATTTAAAGACGCGGAGGACAAAATAAATGTGTATGTATTGCAAAAATTCTGAATTAAAGGCTGCGACCACGACGCATGTTGTCAACTATAACAATTGCGTGGTCATCATTAAGAATGTTCCATGCGAGGAGTGCAGCCAGTGCGGTGAAAAGTATTATTCCGAAGAAACAGCAGAACGCTTGGAGCAGCTTGTGAATGCCGCAAAAAAGATAATGCAGGAAATTTCGGTTATTGATTATTGCAAGGTTGCGTAAAAATGACACCGACTCTCACTATAATTATGGCGGCATACAATGCCGAAAAGACGATAGAAGCTGCGATTGAATCGGTGCTTGCACAGACTTATAAAGATTAGGAACTGATAGCTGTGAAGAAGTATTGGTAAATAATGGGAAACAATAGCGTGCGGGTCTAAAATGAAAAAACTGAAGATAATGATTCTGGCCAATGATACTACCTATACTTACAATCTTAGAAATGAAATTATCGAGCGTTTTGTGGCAGATGGTCATGATGTTGTTGTTGTTTCCCAACCGCTTTTGTTGCAAAATGAGTTAAAAGCTCTTGGCTGCAGACTCGTGGACATTGAGACAAATAGGCATGGAACAAATCCTCTTTCGGATTTTAGCCTTCTTATGAAATTTCGAAAAATCTTGTTAGATGGAAAGCCGGACTTGGCACTTACTTACAACATTAAGCCGAATGTTTATGCCGGGATGGCATGCCGCATGACTAAAACCCCGTATTTCCCGAATATCACAGGACTTGGTACAGCTGTTGAATATCCTGGATTAATGCAAAAATTTACAATCCGGTTGTATAAAGCGGGTGTTGCAGGTGCTGAGTGTGTATTTTTCCAAAATGAAGAGAATAAAAAGTTTTTTGAAGATCACAATATGTTGAGAAAAGGTGTGAAAACAAGACTTCTTCCAGGTTCCGGTGTTTCTTTAAAATTGCACAAAGCAATGCCTTATCCGGCTGATAACGGAACGATCAATTTCCTTTTTATTGCACGGGTTATGAAAGCCAAAGGAATTGACTTGTATCTTGGTGCGGCTAAACGCATTTATGAAAAACATAAAAATGTTGTGTTCCATATCTGCGGGATGTGTGATGATGTGAAATATACCACACTCCTTCAAAATGCTGAAAAAGACGGATACATCAAATATCACGGTGAACAAAAGGATATGGTTCCATTCTTTGAGATGGCTCACTGCATAGTTCATCCGTCTTATTATCCGGAAGGTATGAGCAATGTCCTGTTGGAAGCGGCTGCTCACTGCAGACCGATTATTGCGACAGACAGAGCCGGTTGTCGTGAAACTGTTGATGACGGAAAGAGCGGTTTTGTGATTCCGATAAAAAATGAAGACGCTTTAGTTGATGCATTGGAAAAATTTCTTGCAATGACTTGGGAACAAAAACGCGAAATGGGATTGGCCGGAAGAGCAAAAATCGAAAAAGAGTTTGACCGCCAAATAGTTGTAAACGCTTATGTGGAAGAGATCGAGAGGTTTTGCAATAAAAGATGAAAATAAAAACACTCTACATAGGTGGTTTTGAACTTCCTGATAAAAACGCGGCAGCGCACCGTGTTATGAGCAATGCTAAAATTATCAGAGAATTAGGTGGAGAAGTTGTTTTTGCAGGTGTAGACAAAGATTTGTCTTGGGGAACTCCGGTTCTATCGACAAAAAAGGAAGATCAAGATTTTGTATCCTATTCAATTCCTTATCCAAAAAGCAAAAAACAATGGATTGATTATTTGTGCGGAATTAAGCCGTATGTTGATGTCTTAGAGCATGAAAAGAATTTTACATCAGTAATTTTTTATAATTTTCCTGCTATAGCGATGAAATGTTTGATGAAATATTGCCGTGCTCATGGAATCAAATGCGCAGCAGATATTACAGAATGGTATTCGGCTCGCGGGAAAGGATTAGCTTTTTTTGTCTTGAAAGGAATAGATACCTGGCTCAGAATGCATGTTTTCCATAAACAAATGGACGGTCTTATTGTTATCAGTAAGTATTTGGCCAATTATTATAAAAATCACAAAAATGTTATGTTGATTCCGCCGCTTGTGGATTTAACAGAGAAAAAATGGGCAAATCTTCCTCAAAAGAGTGATGGAGAGGTGATTAATTTCGTATATGCTGGTTCTCCTGGACTAAAAGACAGGATAGATGTGCTGATATCTGCTCTGAAATTGGTGAAAAGACCATATCATCTCGATGTGGTGGGACTTACGCAAGAAGAATATCTTCGCAGAATGCCTGAAGATAAAGATTTTCTCGAGCACAATGAAAGTATCGTGTTTAAAGGGCGCTTGTCGCATGTTCAAACTTTGGAATATGTCAGTGCGGCAGATTATTCTTGTTTCTTTCGCGAAGATGACAGGATGACAAAAGCAGGTTTTTCAACAAAATTTGTTGAAGCCATATCTTGCGGAACTCCTGTTTTGACAAATAAGACCAGCAATCTTGAAGATTTTTGTCATGAGGGGAAAAATGCGATTCTTATTAATACGATAGCCGTTTATAAAATTGTAGATGTGATCGAAAAACTTCAGAAGAGAATGAAACTTCAGCAAACGCAGTTCGATTACAGATCTTATGTTAAAGAATTTCAGAGTTTCCAAGATGCATTGCAGTAATAATTTTTGCGGAGAAAATTCATGAAAACTGTATACCAGGTTTTTTGGTTCCCGGAGAATGCATATCAAGGCGGCATAGCAAAAATTCTGGCTGACTACAAAAATAATGAGGATTCGTTTAATGCTAATGACTATAGGTTGAAGTTATTCAATCATCAGATAAAAGATTCTGTTTGGGATAAAATTCCAATTATAGGGTCAAAAATTAAGAATATCAGATATTTTTTTTCTCAGAAAAAAGCTCTTTTGAAAGAACTAATAAATGATAAAGATGCCATTGTTCATATCCAGACCTCTCGCAAATGGACGTTTTTTCGGGATTTGTTGCTGGCTAAAGCAATAAAAAAACAAACTGGAAATCCGATATTATTCACGATACATTTTGCAGAGTTGAATAAGATTTTATATGGCAATTCGCTTGTTAGAAAGGCGGAAATCAAAATGTTGAATCGCTATGTTGATAAAGTCATTTTTTTAGGAAATGCGACACGTGATGAATTTATATCAGCCGGTGTTGATGAGGGAATCTGTAAGGTTTTATATACTTTTCACCATTATGAATTGGATGAAAAACCACAAAAGATTTATGAACCATTTAAATTGATTTTTATGGGTTCTTTGGATGAACGAAAAGGAATAATAGATCTGATGAACGCAATGTTGAAATTGTCGGATTATAATGTTCAGTTAAACATATGTGGCGGAGAAATTTCAGAAAATATCAAAGATAAATTTTTGTCTCTACAATCTCAACTTGGAGAACATGTTAAATTTAATGGCTATGTTTCGGGAGAAAACAAGCTGAGATTATTAAGAGAAGCCAATCTTTTTATTTTACCTTCTTATGGAGAAGGAATGCCTATTGTTTTGATGGAAGCTATGGCAACTGGTTGCGGTATTATTTCAACTGATGTCGGATGTATTCCAGAACTTATTTCATCAGAAAATGGAATTTTGGTTTCTCCGGGAAATGTTGATAAATTGTTGGAAGCAATTCTGTTTTTATACAAGAATAGAGATGCTCTTGTTCAAATGGAAATCCGAAATTTTGAAAAGAGTAAAAAATACTCTGTAAAAGCAAATATAAAGAAATTGTGTAGTTATTATAATGAGGTGCGCTGTTGAATATCGGAAACATATTGACATGTATGATGTTCTTTCCCAAAAAGATTGCGTTCACTATTCTCAAGGCGGGGCATTTTAAGGCAGGGAAAAGGTTGGGGATATCTCTTTCAGCGAGTATAAGAATCAAGGGAAAGCAAGCTCTAGTTAAGATGGGAAATCATGTTTTTATAAGACCTAATACAGAACTTCATGCGGATAATGGTAAGATTAATCTCGGAGACAATGTATTTATTAACCGAAACTGTATGATAGTTTCGCATAAATCAATCCTGATAGGCGCAGGAACATCTATTGGGCCAGGTACTATCATATATGATCACGATCATAACTTTAAGGGGAATTTGGAAGACTCTGAGAAGGAGGTTGTGATTGACTCTAATGTCTGGATTGGAGGAAATTGTTCCATACTTAAAGGGGTTCATATTGGAACAGAATCAATAGTGGCAGCTGGTTCGGTTGTAACAAAAGATGTTGAACCGTATACAATATGGGGGGGGGTGCCTGCAAAGAAAATAAAGGACCGCTTCTCGCCGGAAACTCTAAAAGAACATATTGCTATAATTGAAAATGAGAAAGCATAAACAAGAAATTGTAACTGAAGAACAAGTTAGATCTCCGATAATTTGTTTTATGGCTTTTATTGCATTAATGCTTTTTCAGACATCATATATGAAACTTGGAATGTTGTCTGCCTTGACTACGATGGCTGCAACGATAACGGTATCTTTTTTATATGGCCACACTTCTTTCCGAAAATTTAAAGTTTCCCGCGAATCTTTGATATTATTTTTCTTTCTAATACTTTCCCTTGTAACATCTTTTATTAATGAAAATATTCCAAGTTATATACATAGATTGATTGGACAAATAGTTTTGTTCTTTGTATTGTCTGCTATTCCGTCAGCCAATGAAAAAGAGCAACGTTGTATTTGGTGGTGTTTTATTGTTGCATTACTGTTTTATTCTTTTGTTATGTTGTCGACTATGGGACAAGCTGGATATTATGCACATATGAGAATTAAGATGTTTGAAACAACTTTTGATCCTAATTTTGTTGGTTTGCCGTATGTCGCAGGGTCAGTATTGTTGTTGAATGCAGTTTTGACGAGTAAAAGAAAAATACTGTTTTTGCTGTTTGATTTAATTTTCTGGGTTACAATAGTCTTTACAGCATCAAGGGGAACTATGCTGTCTGCAGTATTTGGCAATGCTTGTCTATTTTTGTTATTTGTTTTTAAGAATAATATTGCGCCATATAAAAAAATCGCACTATTGTTTCTAATAGTGTTTATTTGTTATTTTTTGTTAGAATTTATTTCATTGAATATGGGAGATCATTGGGCAAGAGCAACAACTTTGGAAAGTGGTAGTGATAATGGTAGACTAGCACTTTGGCTTAATGCTATAGATGCTTTCGAAAATCATCCATTATTGGGTGTTGGCTTAGAAGGAATGTATGAGTCGTATGGATTGGCTACTCATAATACATATTTGCAGTTGTTGTCAGAAACTGGTATTTTGGGATTTATACTGTTTTTTGTGTTTATAGCTTTTTTGTTTAAAAAGGCATTGTGTTATAGTGCTTTTATGATGTGTCCTCTATGTGGAATTTTAATGCATATTGCATTTTTAGATGCATTGGACAATCGTTGTTTGTGGGTTATTTTTTGCTGGATTGCACTTCTTCCAAAATCTGAAGGTAAAAATACGCAAAAATAAAGGGGGGATGTTTATGAAATTGTTATATATATGCTTTGATCCATTTCCATATAAAGGAGCATGCACCAGTCTTTTGAAAAATCTTTTTGCTCAAAAAGAATTGTGCGAACTAGGAGAAATACATATTCTTGCTATTGCTGAAAACTCAAAAGTTCCACTATATGAAGTCGTTGATGAGATACATATTCATAGATTTGTTTCAATCTCTCGTATGAGAGTAAAAGATGTGCTTAAACAGTTGATAAAAAATCCAGATAAGACTTTGAGTGAGATTTGTGTTAGAGTAAAAAGAAGTTTCCCTAAATTCTTTCCCGCAAGCAATCTTTTTTATAACCCTGTTTGGGTAAATGAATCTGTTGATGCATTGGAAAAGATTTTAAGCACGGAATCTTTTGATATTATCATTCCAATGGCTGGTCGTTATGAAGCTGCGGTGGCTGCCATGCTTGTATGTAAAAAGCATAATATTAATTTAGGACTTTATCAGGTTGATCCGTGTTCCACTAATCAGGTGATATCTGCTTCGACATATGAGGAAAGGTTAAATTTTGAAAAAGAATTATATTGCTTCGCAAAGTTTGTCATAACAACACCGATTATTTACGAGGAAATGAAAGGAATTGCTTTTGATGAACATCAAAACAAAGTGCAGATTATGGAATTTCCCAATGTGGTCATTAGAAGCATGACAAATAAGAGAGAGCGGAATAATAGAACTGTGCGGTGTATATTTGCCGGATTAATGCATCCATGTTGCAGAGATCCTAAATTCACGATGAAGTTATTCTCAAGGTTAACAGATCAAAACATTAAATTTGAACTGATTGGTGTCAAACATGATGAGTTAACTCAATATTTCAATATTGATATTCCTTCAAATGTAGTGTGCAGGGGGCGTATGCCTTTGGAGGAAACTCAAAGAGAAATTTCTGATGCTGATATACTCGTTAACATAGGGAACAAACTGACAAATCAAGTTCCAAGCAAGTTGTTTGAATATATTGCTTCAGGAAAACCGATAGTAAATATCTGTGTCAATAAAACATGTCCGTCCCTTCCTTATATGGAACGTTATCTTTATGCATTAAATTTATTCCAAACGAGTGAGAATGAAGAATTTGCAAGACAAGTCGCGGAACTTGAGAAATTTATACATGAAAATGCCGGAAAATCTGTTCCAGCAAATCAAATTTTGTCGTTGTTCCGAGAATGTACACCAGAATATTGTGCTGCCTTAATGGCAAAAATTATTAAAAATTCATTGTAGCAATTGTATGATGATTTGGTAAAACAATGATTGCGGGTAAAATAAAAATGTGGGGAAGAAAATGAATAAATATATTTTAATTGGCAGTGTATCAGGAATAGGCGGTTGGCAACTATATACTGAAGCACGTTATAACTATCTGAAAAATGATTGTGATGTATATATTGTTTCTCCTTCTATTAATGCTATGCAACTGTCAGGTTTCGAGGAAGAAAAAATATTGATTGTACCGGAAATATTTATGCCAACTTATGTGTATACTAAAAAACAAATATTTAGAATTATAAAAAAAATCGGAAAAACTATTAATATAGATAAGAGTGATGGTCTTTTTATAGAAGCTACAACGATAGCGGCTACCATGTGGGGAGAATTGCTTGCAAAAACATATGGCGGAGTTTGCTATTCGTATATTTTGCAATCTCATATCGATTGTTTGTCTAAAGAAGAAAAAAAATTTCTTAAATTCAAGTATGACAATAATTTATTGTCTGGAATGGCAACTCAGACTATTCCTGAAATATTTAAGGATTTTTATGATCCTCAAGGAGATGTTAGATTTTTGTCGGCATCATGGGAATCTCCTCTTTCGGATACCAAAAAACAAATAGAATTTCTTGAATCGTTAAAAAATGATGCTGACACAAAAATTATTGGATATTTTGGTAATTTGGCAAAACCTCATTTTAAGAAATTATGCGAATTCGTGCGGTCTTATTGCGACAATCGACCTGATAGAAAATTTGTTTTTCTTTCCATTGGTAGTTCTAACGATAAATCTTCAGAAGAAGTACAATATAAGTCCTGCAAGTTAAATAATTGTATTTCTTACAACATACCAAGTGTTTATCCGGTACCTCATACATATTTCGAGTATATGGATGTATGTATTGCATCTTGGGGTTGTTCTGTTGTGGCTGCGAGAGCTGGAGTTTCAACTATTCGTTTAATTGATGATGTGGATATAAAGCCTCAAGGGATTATGGGTGTCACAATTATAAAAATGCCATTCAATGACATTCCTCCTTGTTCTGAATCATTAGAAATGTTGTTGGATAATATATTGATCGAAAATAAATATCAGAATATTGAATTTGTTTTTCCTAACACTGACAACAAGGCAAGACAGAAAAAAATTAGCGATACATTAAAACCATTTGTTAGAGATGCACAATCAATAGGATATTACGATGTTTTTAATATAAAGTGTTGTGGCGGTAGGAAAAATAATCTGATCAAGCTTATGAATAACGCTTTTGGGATTTCTATTACTAATAAAATTGTTAAGCTGATAAAAATATTGAAAAGTATGATGAAAAAATAAGACGTATGTTTGTGCGATTATAGATAATCGATGTTTTGAGGGGAATATGCAAAAACAGTCAATTGATCTCAACCACAAAATGATCCTTGTTACCGGTTGTCCGGGTTTTATCGGGGCATATCTGGTTATGCGGCTCCTGAAGGATTTGGATTCGGGAACGATTGTTTCTCTCGACAATATGAACGATTACTACGATGTGAGCTTAAAAGAATGGCGCTTGCAGGAAATTGAAAAGGTTGCAGCGGCTTCGCCTGTAAAACATGTGTTTGTCAGGGGTTCAATTGGGGACAAGGCGCTTGTGGACTCTTTGTTTCAGAAATACAAGTTCGATATTGTCGTAAATCTTGCGGCTCAGGCGGGTGTCCGTTATTCAATCGACCATCCGGATGTTTATATCGAATCGAATATCATCGGTTTCTACAATATTCTGGAGGCTTGCCGCCACTATCCTGTGGAACATCTTGTCTATGCTTCGAGTTCTTCGGTTTACGGCGGAAACAAGAAGATTCCGTTCTCGACTGACGACAAGGTTGACAACCCTGTAAGTCTTTATGCTGCGACTAAAAAGAGCAACGAGCTTTTTGCTCATACTTACAGTAAGCTGTATAACATTCCGTCGACGGGACTTCGTTTTTTCACGGTTTATGGTCCTGCTGGACGGCCTGATATGTTCTATTTTTCAGCAACGCAGCGGCTTGCGGAGGGAAAGAAGATACAGATTTTCAACTACGGCGATATGAAGCGCGACTTCACCTATATCGATGATATCGTCGAGGGAGTTTACCGCGTAATGCAGGGTGCGCCGGAGGGGCTCGTGCCTTATGCGGTCTATAACATCGGCGGAGGTCAGCCGGAAAACCTTCTTGACTATGTTTCAACGCTTCAGGAGGAACTTATGAGAGCGAAAGTGCTCCCCGAAGATTACGATTTCGAGGGACATCGCGAACTGGTCGGAATGCAGCCGGGAGATGTGCCGCTTACATATGCTGATTCCGAGGCATTGGAGCGTGATTACGGATTTACACCGAAAATCGGAATCCGCGAGGGTTTGAGACGTTTTGCAGAGTGGTATAAGAATTATTATAAATGAGGTCAAAATGAGAGAATTCGAAGATTTGAAAGTTGCGGTTGCCGGTACGGGTTATGTCGGCATGTCAATGGCTGTCCTTCTTTCGCAGCATCACGATGTGACGGCTGTGGATATCGTGCCGGAGAAGGTAGATTTGATAAATCAGCGGAAGAGTCCTATCCAGGATGACTACATCGAGAAGTATCTGGCTGAAAAGGAGCTCACTCTCAAAGCGACGACTGACGGGGCGGCAGCATATGCAGACGCCGATTTTGTCGTTATCGCGGCTCCGACGAACTACGATCCGCAGAAAAATTTCTTCGATACGAGCGCGGTAGAGGCGGTCATCGACCTTGTGATGAGCGTTAACAAGAACGCGATAATGGTCATAAAATCGACGATTCCGGTAGGTTTTACGCGTCATATCCGTGAAAAGAAGGGAAGCGAAAACATAATTTTCAGCCCAGAATTCCTGCGCGAGTCGAAAGCTCTTTACGACAATCTATATCCGAGCAGAATTATCGCAGGATGCGACGAAAAAACGCGTGAAGTTGCCGAAACTTTTGTGAAACTTCTGCAGGAAGGGGCGGAAAAGAAGGATGTGCCGACACTTTTCATGGATTTTACGGAAGCTGAGGCTGTAAAACTTTTTGCGAATACATATTTGGCGTTGCGTGTAAGCTACTTCAATGAACTCGATACCTATGCCGAAATGAAAGGGCTCGACACGGCGAATATCATCAAAGGAGTCTGCTTAGATCCAAGAATAGGCGACCAGTACAACAACCCCTCATTCGGATACGGCGGCTACTGCCTTCCGAAAGACACGAAACAGCTTCTCGCGAACTATGCCGATGTGCCTGAAAATCTGATTCAGGCGATAGTTGAAAGCAACCGCACGAGAAAGGATTTTATTGCCGACAGAGTACTCGCGAAGGCCGGATATTACACGGGTTCGTCGATGTGGAACGCTTCGAAGGAACGCCCGATAACGATAGGAGTTTTCCGCCTTACGATGAAAAGCAACAGCGACAACTTCCGTCAGAGTTCGATTCAGGGCGTAATGAAGCGCATCAAGGCGAAAGGGGCGACCGTGATCGTGTATGAACCCGCTTTGGAAGACGGCACGACCTTCTTCGGCTCACTTGTTGTCAACGATATCGAACGCTTCAAGAAAAGTTGTGACGCAATCATTGCAAACCGCTACGACACAGTGCTGGACGATGTAAAAGATAAAGTCTATACAAGAGATTTTTTCAGAAGGGATTAGGGGTATTTAATTGGCCGACTCTCTCAAAAATAAAGCATTTTCCAATATGCTCTGGCGCTTCATGGAACGTTGCGGCGCACAGGCAGTGGCGTTCATCGTGCAGATTGTTCTTGCTCGTCTGCTTGCTCCTGAAGCATTCGGCATAATCGCGATAGTTACTGTTTTCATAAACATTCTTCAGGTTTTTATCGACAGCGGCATGGGAAACGCCCTGATCCAGAAGAAAAATGCAGACGACCTCGATTTTTCGAGTGTTTTCTATTTCAACATGACTGTGTGCATCGTGCTTTATGGACTCATGTTCGCTGTAGCACCTTTCATTGCCGATTTCTACAACATGCCGGATCTGACTCCAATCATTCGAGTCCTCAGCCTGATGCTCATAATTTCAGGTGTCAGAAACATTCAGCAGGCTTATGTTTCACGCAACTTGATGTTTAAACGATTTTTTTATTCGACTTTGATCGGAACAGTCCTCGCAGCGGTTGTCGGAATCACGATGGCATATAAAGGTTTTGGCGTTTGGGCAGTTGTGGGGCAGCAGCTCACGCACTCAGCTTCGGCGGCTATGATTTTGTGGATTACTGTCAAGTGGAGGCCGAAACTTATGTTCTCGTTTGAGCGGTTGAAAGGTTTGTTTTCTTATGGTTGGAAGCTGCTTATTTCTGCGTTGATAGAAGTGGGATATAACAATTTACGTAAAATGATTATTGGTAAACTTTATACAGCTGAAGATTTGTCTTTCTATGACCGCGCTTCGTATTTTCCGCGTTTTGTTATCGGTAACATAAACACATCTATCGAAAGTGTGCTGTTGCCAACAATGTCAGCGGAGCAGGATGATAAGTCGCGAGTCAGGGCAATGACAAGACGTGCAATAAAAACAAGCACTTATCTTATGATGCCCTGTATGATGGGACTTGCAGTGTGTGCTGAGCCATTAGTTCGCCTTATACTCACCGAAAAATGGTTGCCGTGTGTGCCGTTTTTAAGGATTTTCTGCTTTACTTATGCGTTTTACCCGATTCATACAGCAAATCTCAATGCAATTAAAGCTTTGGGAAGGAGTGATCTTTTTTTGAAACTTGAAATCATCAAAAAAATTGTCGGTTTGACTGCAATTCTTTCAACAATGTGGATAAGTGTTCTTGCTATGGCTTACAGTGCGCTTGTAGTATCCGTGCTTAGCCAGCTTATCAATTCGTGGCCTAACAGGAAACTCCTGAATTACAAATATTCGGATCAGTTTAAAGATATGCTGCCGCAGATAATGCTTTCGCTTGGGATGGGGGCCGTGGTTTATTGTGTCAGCTTCATCGGGCTTGGTGACATCCCGACACTTTTGATTCAGATTCCGCTCGGCGGAGCGCTTTATATCGCAGGATCAAAGCTCTTTAAAATTGATAGTTTCGAGTATTTGTTTAGTATGATCAAAGGTTTTTTGAGAAATAGAAGGAAAGCATGAAGAAACTTTTGGTGTTAGGCGGATCAAGATACGCTCTGCCGGTCATAAAAGCGGCGCATGAACTCGGCTGTTATGTGATAACATGCGATTATCTGCCTCACAATATCGCCCACAAATATTCCGATGAATACTGCAATGTCAGTATTATTGAGAAGGATGCCGTGCTGGATGCAGCGAAACGGCTGAAAGTTGACGGCATAACGTCTTTTGCATGCGATCCTGGTGTCGTTACTGCGGCTTATGTCGCGGAAAAACTGGGGTTGCCTTCCTGCGGTTCTTATGAATCGGTCTGCATTCTTCAAAACAAGGGGAAATTCAGAAAATTTCTCGCAGAAAACGGATTTGTTGTCCCTGTTGCAAAAGGTTACACATCAGTTGATGCAGCACTAAAAGATGTCGATTTGTTCAACTGGCCTGTGATCGTAAAACCTACTGATTCTGCGGGAAGCAAAGGTGTGACCAAAGTCGAAGAAGCAGCAAAACTGAAAGCAAGTATCGCATATGCCCTTTCGTTTTCACACAGCAGTGAATTTATCATCGAGGATTTCATCACGCAGAAAGGTTTTTCATCCGACACAGACAGTTTTTCTGTTGACGGCGAACTGAAGTTTGTTTCTTTCAACTGCCAGAGATTTGATAAAAAAGCGGAAAATCCCTACACGCCGGCTGCATACAATTGGCCTTCATCCATATCTTCGGCACATCAGAAGGAGCTGACATCGGAAATTCAGCGTCTGCTCAAACTGCTTGATATGAAAACCTCGATTTACAATATCGAAACAAGGGAAAGCACAAACGGAAAAGCTTATATAATGGAATGTTCTCCGCGAGGCGGCGGAAACAGACTTGCAGAGGTCCTTCGCTATGCAACAGGGGTCGATTTAGTGAAAAACTCGGTGAGAGCAGCAATCGGTGAAAGTGTTATCGGAGTCGAGCAAAAACCATACAACGGTTTCTGGGCAGAAGTGATCCTCCACAGCGATAAGCCAGGCACATTCAAAAAACTTGATGTGTCCGATGAAATCAAGGCAAATGTCATTGAAGAAGATCTTTGGATAAAACCGGGAACGACTGTCGGTGGATTTTCCGCAGCGAACGAGGCGATAGGAACACTTGTGCTGAGGTTCGACACGCAGGAACAAATGCTTGCCGCAATGGATAAAACAGACGAACTTGTCCGGGTTGTAACTGAATAACGGTGAAAATATGAAAGAAATCGGCGGATACATAGAGCTTGACAGATACAGGCTTAAAATGCTGCATGAAGGCGCAGTCGCTTTGAACTGCGGAAGAAATGCCCTTGCATATTTGATAAAGGCAAAAAACATCAAAAAGATAAAAATGCCGTATTTCATGTGTGACAGCGTATTTGAAGTCTGCAAAAAATACTGCGTGGAAATTTCTTTTTATCACATTGATGAGACTTTCAAGCCAGTCGATGTAACTCTTGAAAATGACGAATGGTTTTACCTCTCCAACTTTTACGGACAGCTTACAAAAGAATATATTGCTGAACTGAAAAACAGATTCGGCAGAATAATTGTTGACAACGCTCAGGCTTATTTTGACATGCCGATTTCCGGAGTCGATACCCTTTACACCTGCCGCAAATTCTTCGGAGTCGCTGACGGAGCTTTCCTTTACACCGATTCGAAACTTGATGAAGAACTGCCGATTGACGAATCGTTTGAAAGAATGCACTTCCTGCTCGGGCGTTTTGAAAGAACCGCTTCCGAATTTTACAGCGAAAACGTAGCGAACAACGATTTGTTTGAGACTGAACCGATAAAAAAGATGTCGAAACTTACAGACAATCTGCTGCATGCGATAGATTACAGTTTTGTCAAAGAAAGACGAACTGAGAATTTCAGTCTGTATCATGAAAAACTCGGCAAAATAAACATGCTGAAACTGAGAGAAGTTAAAGGTGCATTCGCATATCCGCTGCTCATTGAAAACGGAGCTGAAATCCGCAAAAAACTGCAGCAGCAGAAAATATATATTCCGACACTCTGGCCCAATGTTGTTGAAGAGATGCAGGAAAACAGCCTGGAATACGGACTGGCTAAAGATATACTGCCGCTGCCGGTCGATCAGAGGTATGGGGAAGAAGATATGATGGAAATAATCAATAGTATTTGGAGGTCGAGGAAATGAGTAAGGACAAAATCATCATTATTGGTGGAAAAGGCAGCGCAGTTGTAATTGCCGAGCAGGTTTTTGATACTCAGGAAAAAACTGGAGATGTTGAATTTCTTGGTTTTGCATTTGACGATGAAGCTTTTTATCCTGAAATTAACGGATTTCCTGTATTGAGCAAAACCAAAGAAGTTTATGCCAAATACGAAAAATATGACGATGTGAAATTTATATTCGCTTTATATCGGCCAGATCTTGTAAAGGAGAGAATCGTTTTAAGAGACAGCTATGGGATTCCTTTGGATAGATGGGCAAATTTCAAACATCATTCGGCATATATCGCAAGGTCTGTAAAAATGGGATTCGGCAATGTTGTTCTTGCGAACTCGGTTGTAAATCCCGGTGTTGTAATGGGAAATTTTAACACGATTCAATCAAATGCATTGATAGGACATGACAATCATATCGGAAACAGCAATTTCTTTACAGGTCATTGTGTTATAGGAAGCAATAATACTATCGGCGACGGTTGCTTCTTTGGGTTGAACTGCTCTCTTAACAATTACATTACTATCGGAAATTATGTATTCTGCGCAATGGCTTCAAATGTCATTAAAAGTGTCGGAGATGATGCAATGGTTATGGGGAATCCGGCGCATGTGGTAGAGAAAAAAATAAAACCTCTTTAATAGGGTGGTGAATAAATGAGTGAAAGCAACATTGGCAACTATTTTGAAGATTTTTCGGTAGGACAGGTTTTTGAGCACAGCCTGTCAAAGACGATTTTTGAAAGCGACAACAATCTTTTCAGTCTTCTGACGATGAACTATCATCCGGTGCATACGAATGCTGACTATGCATCAAAACAGCAGCACGGACAGATTCTTGTGGTAGGAACGCTTGTGTTCAGTCTAGTTGTAGGAATGACAGTGCCTGATATAAGCGGAAAGGCAATAGCCAATCTCGATTATGAAAAAATTGAGCATCTTGCTCCGACATTCATCGGAGACACGCTTTATGCACGGACGAAAGTCCTTGACGTCAGACCTTCAAAGTCAAAAAATGACAGAGGCATAGTTTATGTTGAAACTGTCGGATACAATCAGAAAGGCGAGGATGTCATCAGATTCAGAAGACATGTTCTGATAAAGAGAAAAGGAGAGTAGCTTATGAGTTATCTTTTGCGCAGTATGCTGTTCGTTCCGGGATATAATGAAAAATTCCTGACGAAAGCAATAGATTGCGATGCGGATGCGCTGATTCTCGATATCGAGGATTCGGTTCCTGCAGTGAACCGGCCGCAGGCGAGAGAATTGATCCGCAAATTTCTTACAGAAAGAGTGTTTAAGAACAGACAAATCTTCATCCGAGTAAACGAGCTCGGAACGGATGATTTGAGCGAAGATCTTAAACTGATGGAATGCCCTGATATCATGGGCGTAGTAACGCCTAAAATATATACGGCAGAAGACCTTCTTTCTTTTGAAAAGATGATTCTTGAAAAAGAGCGCGAGTGCGGAAAACCGGAAGGTGAAATTAAACTCGCACCTTTGATAGAGACTGCCGGGGCGGTTATGAACCTGACTGAAATAGCGCGCGTGAGCAAAAGAACCATTGCTTTGCTTTACGGCGGAGAGGACTTTCTGAGCGATGTGTGGGGCAAGCATATTCCCGATGTCGATTCATTCTTTGTCGCAAGAGGTCAGGTCGTAATGGCTGCCAGGATGAACGGGCTTCTGCCGATAGATACCCCGTTTTTAGATTTGAAAAATGAAGAGGGCTACAAGCACGACCAGCGGAAAAGTGCTGCACTCGGTTTTGCGGGAGACCTTTTGGTTACACCTCAGCAGATAGAGTGGGCGCATGAAATCTATACTCCGACAAACGGCGAGCTCGAAAGGTCCAAAGCGATTCTTGCTGTTGCCGAGGAAATCAGAAAGCAAGGTGGCGGAATTGTAAAACTCAACGGCAAAATGATAGGGCCGCCTGTTATGAAACAGGCCCAGAGAGTGATGGAAATATTCAAGCTTATAGAAGAAAAAAATCTGCGTGAAGGCAGAAAAGATAAATCAAATTAGGATTTTCAATGAACAGGTCTCTGATATTTGTTCCGTCAACAGAAGATAAACTTTCAAAAATCGAAAAACTTGATGCGGATATAGTGATAATCGACCTTGAAGATTCCATTTCTGCTGATGACAAAGACAATGCGCTTGAAAGGATATGCGGTTTTTTGGAAAAATATCATCAGGAAAAACCGATTTTCGTCAGACTCAATTCAAATCGTTATATCAAAGAAGCTGAGAGATTGAAGAAGTTCGGCAAACTTGGTTTTATGCTGCCGAAATTCGAGAAGCCTGAAAGTTACGAAAAGTGTCTGGAGATTTGGGAAAACCATCCCGTGATCGCTTTGATAGAAACTCCGTCAGGGATTGTCAATGTCGAAAAAATTGTTTCCTGCAACTGGATTGTTGCCGTAGCTTTCGGGGCTGAAGATTATACTGCATCTGTCGGCATGAAAAATCATCCTGATATGCTTTTATATCAGAAAAGTATGCTTGTGACATACGCTAAAGCTAATTCCAAAAAGGTGTTTGATACACCGAGTTTCAGCATCGGGGATGATGATACATTCAGATACGATGTCGATTCTTCAGCTGCACTCGGTTTTGACGGAAAAATGCTCATTCATCCGAAGCAGATCGAGTATATCAACAATGCTTTCAGTTGTTCCGATCCGGAATATCTAAGAAAAATTGTCGAAGAATATGAGCGTTCCGGCAAAGCTGTGCTGGTTTTAGACGGCAGAGTTTATGAGGAAATGCACATAAAACGGATCAGGAAGATTCTTGCAGAAAATAGTTAACCTTTCATATTCCCGCAAAGGAGACCCTCAATGTCAAACACACAAAATCTAAACGAAGTCACCCCGAAACAACGCGATTCTAATCTTGAGTTGATGCGAATTATCGCGATGCTTCTGATAGTTGCTCACCATTATGTTGTCAATTCAGGTCTGACTCTTCCTGAAGGGCCGATATTCGCTGATCCGATGTCAAAACGCTCGCTGTTTCTGCTTGTTTTCGGCGCATGGGGTATAATGGTCAAGTATTTCTGGACAGAAAAATTCTCCCTAAAAGTGTTTTTTGCAACCGCATGAGCATCTATACGTGACATCATGCTGTCGCTCCCGTTTTCCAAAATGTAGAATTTTCGCTATAAACCTCCCACGGAGTCTTGTAACCGTGAGCCGAATGACCTCTTTTGTAGTCGTAAAATCTGAAATATTTATCGAGTTCGTTTCTCAAATGCGGCACAGAATCGTAACTTTTCAGGAATATTTCTTCATACTTAACGGTTCCCCAAAGCCTTTCGCAGTAAATGTTGTCCAAAGCGCGGCCTTTACCGTCCATGCTGATTGTTACTCCGGCTTCTTCAAGTATGCCGCTAAAATCTGAACCGGTGAACTGCGATCCCTGATCCGTGTTGAATATTTCTGGTTTGCTTCCGTCGTAGCAGGTCGATCTTGGTATGCCGAGCAGCTCGCATTGTCTGTACACCGGTATTCTGCCGTTGCCGCGCTCTACCATCGAGCGTTTCTCCTCATTGCTCATTTT
>DBYV01000001.1:0-57511 GCA_002310995.1 bacterium UBP6_UBA1177
TCGGTGTCGTCCTTTCGCTTATCGGCATTTTCCTTGTTAAAACCAAAGAAGGCGCAACGATGAAAGAGCTTCTCCGCGCTCTCGGCAGAGGCGTAAACGTCAGCGCATTCCTCATTACGATAGCTACATTCGTAATTCTTTACGTCATGGGCTTCGAAAACTGGCTCGGAATATCATTCTCCGTTGTCAGCGGTCTTGTTGCAGGTATCATCATCGGTCAGGCTACGGAATACTACACTTCGCAGTCCTACAAACCGACACAGAAAGTTGCTGAAAGCTCTTCAACCGGTCCTGCGACAGTCATCATCTCCGGTCTCGGACTCGGAATGCTTTCGACTGCTATTCCTGTAATCACGGTCGGTGTTGCTATCGTCATGGCTTACCTCTGCGCTAACGGTTTCCAGCTTGCTTTTTCGGCAAAGGCTCTCTCTGAAGGTCTTTACGGAATCGGTATCGCGGCAGTCGGTATGCTTTCGACTCTCGGCATCACGCTTGCAACCGACGCTTACGGTCCTATCGCCGACAACGCAGGCGGAAACGCTGAAATGAGCGGTCTCGGTGAAGAAGTCAGAAAGAGAACAGATGCTCTCGATGCACTCGGCAACACAACCGCTGCAACCGGTAAAGGTTTCGCAATCGGTTCGGCTGCTCTTACCGCTCTCGCTCTTCTCGCTTCCTACGTTGAAGAAATCAAAATCGCCCTTATCCGTATCGGCGAAAAACTTCCGAACGGTCTTGAGCCGGCAAAAGCATCGCTCATCGACTTCATGGATGCATACAACGTAAACCTTATGAACCCGGTCGTTCTGGTCGGTGTTTTCGTAGGCGCTATGATGGCTTTCCTTTTCTGCGGTCTTACAATGAACGCTGTCGGCAGAGCTGCTCAGAAAATGGTTGAGGAAGTCCGCCGTCAGTTCCGCGAAATCGCAGGAATCATGGAAGGAAAAGCTGAACCTGACTATGCAAGATGCGTTGCAATTTCGACAAAAGGCGCTCAGCACGAGATGCTTCTTCCGTCGATTCTGGCTATCGCTATTCCGATAGTTGTCGGCGTCGTTCTCGGTGTTGCAGGCGTTATGGGTCTTCTTATCGGCGGCCTCTCCTGCGGATTTGTTCTTGCAGTTTTCATGGCTAATGCAGGCGGCGCTTGGGACAACGCTAAGAAATACATCGAAGAAGGTAACTTCGGCGGTAAAGGTTCTGATAACCACAAAGCTACAGTTGTCGGCGATACAGTCGGCGATCCTTTCAAAGATACATCGGGTCCTTCACTCAACATCCTTATCAAACTCATGAGTATGGTATCGATCGTTATGGTCGGTCTTACCGTTGTTTTCCATTTGATGTAGAACTAACGCTTTAAAACCATTTAACTAAAATGTCTGTTGTTATCCGCTTGGCAGATCTTGTGACTTCCGATTCATATTTTGACGGGTGCGCACTGCACGGACAAAATTCCACGATGATACTTTCAGTCAACGTAAAAGATGGAAGGACGTTCGTGCAGGGATCTGCCGGCGGATGCGATGTCAGGCTCGAAATAGACGGGGCAGGAAACCTTGCCGGCAAAACCTGTTCCTGCCGCCACAGCAGTGATGTTTGTGCTCATGTTGTTGCGGTTTCGCTTGCCTTCAACGATTTGTCGATGGACAATACTGACATTTCGGAACAGCTTTCGCGCTTTAACGTGAAAAAAGATACCCGCAAGGTGGTTTCTCCTTTTAAGCTTCTGCTCAATCGTAAAAGCGGTGCCGTAAGGTTCGAAACCGGCGGTGATCTTCAGCTTTCAAGGCTTTCAGGACTTTTTAATAGTGATGATCTGCTTCTTCTCGTTTCGCTTGCTCCGGAAAAATTCGCGCTGGGGCAGCTTCAGCTTTTTGCGGCAGAACATCCGCTGATAGTTTCGTATCATGTGGATTCAGACGGAATAGATTTCTCGATGCCTGAAAGCGTTTTTTATTCCGAAAAAAACGGCGTGGCGATTGACTGCGACGAAGGGGCTGTCTGGAGATTTCCGTCAGGAATCAGGGATACACTTTCTGCACTTGCCGGGAAAACTATAGGCTATTCGAAAAAAGAGGCTTTGATAAAGGCTGTTTCCGATTTGAACGACAGTCTCAGTCCCGAAATTGTTCTGAGCGGTGAATTCAATCTCCAAAAAATCGCACTCAATGAAAATACGAATGTTGTTTTCAAGACAGAGCTTCGCGAAGGGAAAGTTTTTCTGAAGATCTTTCTTGAAAACGGCATAACGTTAATTGAATTTCAGCCGAGGAAAAAGACTCTTGACCAGAATTACACGGTCAACGGGCGGGTTTATGCAATTGATCCGCAGCTTGTCAAGGATATAAAATCAGCCCTTTCAAGCGACGGTTTCAGGCTTTTCAAAAACTCATACACTGTTCCGATGCAGGAATATTCAAGGATAATTTCGCCTGAAAGCGCTCTTTCACAGGTCGGAACAGTCGTCAACGAGCAGGAAATCAAGAAAATAAATGTGCCGCAGGCAGCTGCCGAAAGTTCGGAGATCGTTCTTGATGTCAATTCGGACGAGCAGTGGTTTTCTTTCAACATAAAACTGCCGCAAATATCCGATTTTATCCCGTCGTCTTCGCTTATAGAGGCGGTTCGCCAGTTCGAACGCGGTATAGAAGAACCTGTTGTGAACGATACCGAAGGGAAGCCGCTTATCCTTGAAAACAGCTCAGATTTTCTGAGTAAAATCTCTGAAATGATAGGCTTGGCGGTCTATTCTGACGGCGAAAAGCTTCCCGTTGCCAATCTTTTAGGGCTTTTAAAGTCGAAAAATAAAAAAATCCTCAAGAATTTTACAGGCTCGGAAGAGGCAAAGCAGAAGTATGTTGCGATTTTTGACTCTCTTTCGAGAGGCGAGCTTCCGCATCCGGACGAGAGTTTCCTTGCTGGAATCCCGCTTAGAAACTATCAGCTCGAAGGTTTCCGGTGGATGTCTCTCCTCAAAGCGTTGGGGCTCGGCGGTGTTCTTGCCGATGAAATGGGTTTGGGTAAAACGTTGCAGTCACTCTGCATGATAAAGTCGGAAACCGGCGATATGCCGTCAATAGTTGTCTGCCCGAAAACCCTGGTCTGGAGCTGGGACCGCGAGATCGACAAATTTTTCCCCGGCATGAAGCGCATAGTCATTGATTCGCTCAAGCCTGAAGAGCGTGTTGCTAAGTGGAAAGGGGCAGGAAAAGAACTGATAATTACTTCATATTCTGTTGTGATAAATGATTTCCCGTTTGTTAAGGACAAATACTTCGAGACAATAGTAATTGATGAGGCACAACAAATAAAGAACAACAACACGAAACGGTTCCGCGTGCTCAATTCGCTCAAGTCGAAGCACCGTTTCGCTCTCACCGGAACTCCTCTTGAAAACCATGTCGGCGACCTTTGGAGCATTTTTCAGTTCATTATGCCGTATTACCTCGGCAACAAAAGGGATGTCGACAAAATGGAAAAGGCAGGGAATAATGAAGAACTTGATCTTTTGCGCAAAAAAACGGCTCCTTTTATTCTTCGGCGGCTCAAAAGCGAGATTCTCGACGAGCTTCCTGAACTAATAATCAAAGAGTATCCTGTCGAGATGACGCCAAAACAGAAAGATGTTTATCTCTCCACGATGCTGAGGGGTAAGGCCGAATTTATTGACCGCAGGGATTCTATCAACAAAATCGAGATTCTTGCGATGCTTTCAAAACTCCGTCTTGCGGCAGATCATCCCTCTCTTGCTTCCGATGGCGAGCTTGATCCTGAACTTTCCGGGAAGATAGCAGCAGTCCGCGAACTTTGCGACGAAATTTTTTCCGGCGGCGGCAGAGTGCTGATTTTCAGCCAGTATGTGAAGATGCTAAAAATCATTGAAACTGCTTTCCGAGCCGACGGAATCGAATATTTTTACATGGACGGGGACACGAAAGACCGCATGGAGCTTGTAGAAAAGTTCAACGGAGGCGAGAAAAAAGCGTTTCTGTTAAGCCTGAAAGTGGGCGGAGTCGGTCTCAATCTCACCGGTGCTGATCATGTCATAATCATTGATCCGTGGTGGAATCCCGCTGTCGAAGAGCAGGCATGGTCGCGTGCCCACAGAATCGGACAGACGAAAAAGGTCGTTGTTACAAAACTTTACTCGAAGGGAACGATCGAGGAAAAAATTCTCAATCTTCACCAGAAAAAGCGCGGAATGATTGATTTTTTCCTTTCGCAGAGCCTGAAAGAGCCGAGTGAAGACTTTGTAAAAATGGTCGCAGATCTTGCATTTGAATAGGAGGGGATATGGACAATTCTCTTAAAAAACGTGTTTTAGGAACAAAAAGAGGCTTTTACGGCCTGATTCTTTCGGTTATAAGCATTGTCGCACTGTGCTGGATGCTCTATGCGAGAGACGACGCCAGGGCTGAATACGAAGAGCTTAAGTCAAGCGGAACCTGTTTTGCCGCCAAAGCTCCCGATTCGTGGAAAGACATGACTCCGGAAGAACAGAAGAAGATTTCCCGCAAGTGTATGGCGGCTTCGAACAGGCTTTCTCAGGCAGAAAACGCGCCGGCTGTTTTTGCAGTGCTTTCGATTATCGGCCTGTTGCTGCTTTCTTCATCGTTAGTTGCAGTAAAAAGCGATGCAGATAAAGTCTTGGAAGAATTCGAAAAAGAGGAATCTGAAAAAGAAGGAGAGAAAAATGATAACGAACTATCTTGACAAGATTCCGGCAATTGATCCGGAAGCTGTAATTTTCAAAACCGCAGATGTTATCGGCGATGTAACAGTCGGTGCTGAAAGCGGCATCTGGTTCGGTGCAGTTGTCCGCGGTGATGTCAACAGCATCAAAATTGGAAAAAGGACAAACATTCAGGATAATGCAACGATTCATGTCACGACCGCGCTTTATCCGACAGTTATAGGCGACGACGTTACAGTCGGACACAACGCTGTTATCCACGGTTCGATTATCGCAGACAACGTCCTAATCGGAATGGGTGCTGTTGTTCTTGACGGCTGCAAAATAGGAAAAAACTCGATAATTGCTGCCAATTCGATTGTTCTTGGCGGAACAGAGATTCCAGAAGGCGTTCTTGTTGCAGGCAATCCGGCGAAGGTTAGACGCTCCGTAACCGCGGAGGAAATCGAAGGATTGAAAAAATCGGCTGAAAATTATGCAAGATATGCGCGTAACTATTTGACTTCTTCAAAAGATTCAATATATTCTTCGTCCGATATGAAACGGATCATCGAAAGTTTAACATTTGATAAATCAGGGGGATTGAAATGAGAAAATTTCTCGTTGCTGTTTTTTGTATTCTTTCAGTTTTGACGGTTTTCGGCGCAGACAACAAAGACCGTCTTCTTACCGTAATTTTTACCAATGATTCTCACGGTATGGCTTGGAGATTCGATGAGCCGCATAACCCGGGAATCGGCGGTCTTGCAGCTCAGAAGACACTTGTTGACGCTATCAGGGATGAAGTTCAGGGCAAGGGCGGTAACGTTCTCGTTCTCAGCGCAGGCGACATCACACTTGGTGATCCCAGAAGCAACATCTGCGAAAACATTCCGATGGTTGAAGGTATGAACCTTGTCGGTTATGATGCAATGGCTATCGGAAACCACGAGTTCGACTTCGGTTTTGACGCTTTCAAAAAAATGCAGGAAACGGCTAAATTCCCGTTTCTCAGCGCAAATATGTATAAAGAGGGCGGAACAGAGTCTGTTGGTCAGAACTACATCGAAAAGAAGTTCGCAGACGGTCTCAAAGTTGCGGTGCTTGGTCTTACGACAAGAGAAACCGAGAGTATTTCGAGCCAGGGAATCAAAGGAAACCTCACGATGAGTGATCCTGTTGAAACTGCTAAAATGTGGGTTCCGATCCTCAAGAAGAAAAATGATGTTGTCATTGTTCTCAGCCACCTTGGTTTCTATGACAGCGACAAAAGTTTCGACGGCTACGAAGGTGACAACTACCTTGCAAAAGCTGTTCAGGGTATCGATTTAATAGTCGGCGGTCACACCCAGAGACAGCTTGTAAGCCCGGTAAAAATCGGTGACACCCACATCGTCCAGACTGAAGGTCTCGGCAAGTGGGTCGGCAGAATTGATTTTTATTTTCAGGGAACAAAAATCGTAAAAACTGAATACAAACTTTACCCGATCAACCTCAAGGAAAAGAAAGAGAAAGGTTATAAGTTTGTCGGCGAAGAAATTAAGGAAAACAAGGCTATGGTCGATATGCTCAACGGTTTTAAATGCGAATTCCCGACCAAGCAGATCGGTACGATTGACAGGGATCTTGCAGGCAGCGAAGATATCGCAAGAAAGCAGGAAGTTGAACTTGGTGACATCATAACCGATATCATGCGTGAAAAAACCGGCGCAGACATCGCTTTCCTGAACGGCGGAAGTATCAGACAGTCACTCAAAAAAGGCGCTGTAACTGAAAAAGATATTTACAGCATTTTCCCGTTCCAGGATACAGTTTACACGGCAGAGCTTACTGGCGCACAGATTCAGGATGTTCTTGATTTCTTTGCTCAGAAAGGCATCGGTGCAGGCGGATTCCTTCAGGTTTCTGGTATCGAAATGAAAATTTTTAAGGGCGATGCTCTTGAAATCAAAGTTGCCGGCAAACCTCTTGAAAAAGCTAAAAAATATAAAGTTGCCCTTAATTCGTTCATTGCTAACGGCGGTGACGGATACGCAATGCTCAAAGAAATCAAATCCAAAAAAGATACGGCTTACCTTCTTTCATCGATTCTTGTTGATTACATGAAGGCAAAAGGAACCTTTGCTAAGACAAATGTCGGCCGTATCAAAATTATTAACAAGTAGTTTTTTCAGTTCAAAATTCAAGGTATTGACATGAAAAAAATCCTCGGCATGGGAAATGCCCTTCTTGATATTCTAGTAGCTTTGCCCGGTGATTCGGTTCTGACTGAACTAGGTCTGGCGAAAGGCAGTATGCAGCTGGTTGATCTTGCTTTCAGCGAAAGGGTGCTGAAAACGGTTGAAAATCTTGATTTTTCGCTTGTAAGCGGCGGCAGTGCGTCAAACACGATCCACGGCCTAGCGAAACTTGGAGTCGAAACAGCTTTTATCGGCAAAGTCAGCGAAGACGAATTTGGTGATATTTTCAGGAAAGATATGCAGAATTCCGGCATTAGGCCGCTTCTTTTCAAGGATGAACCTCAGACGGGCAGGGCGATAGCTCTGATTTCACCCGATTCAGAGCGCACTTTTGCGACTTATCTCGGTTCGGCGGTAAAACTTGCGGCTGATGAACTTACTGTCGATCTTTTCAAAGGTTACGATCTTTTTCATGTTGAAGGGTACCTTGTCCAGGATCACAATCTGATCGAAAGGTCGCTTGTTCTTGCCAAAGAAGCAGGACTTACGACTTCACTTGATCTTGCAAGTTTCAATGTAGTAGTCGAAAATCTGGGTTTTCTGCAGTCGATAGTTTCAAGGTATGTTGATATCGTTTTTGCAAACGAGGAAGAGGCACGTTCATTTACCGGTCTTTCGGCTGAGGAAAGTGCTTTGAAGATAGCAGAAATGTGCAAAATCGCGGTGGTTAAAACCGGTCCGAGAGGCTCTCTGGTTGCTTCAGACGGCAAACTGACGGAAATCCCGCCTGTTGACGCAAAACGTGTCGATACGACAGGTGCCGGAGATCTTTACGCATCGGGATTCCTCTATGGGTTTGTCAATGGACTGCCGCTTGAAAAGAGTGCCGTAGCCGGAACAATTCTCGCTGCATGCGTTATCGAAAAAATCGGGGCTAAAATTCCTGACGAATGCTGGCCGGCAATGATAGAGAAGATAAGAGCATTATGAACATCAGCGTGATATTTCTTATTTTAGCGATAGTTATAAATGCCACAGGAAACATTCTTATGAAAGCCGGAGTTATGGCTGAACCTGTGAAACTGAGTGACGGAATAATTCCGTTTGTTTTGAGTTATCTTACTAATTTCAAGCTGATGATTGGTATTATATGTTTCGGAATTGCCCTTGTCTTCTACACGAAAGTGCTTGAAAGAATCAATCTTTCGATAGCTTATCCGATGATGACTTCATGCGGTCTTATAATCGTTACGCTCTGGTCGCTTTTTGTCTTCCACGAAAAGCTGAGCGCAGTTCAGTTCGGCGGACTTTTTATGATAATAGGTGGGATATGGCTTTTAAACATGCATTGATTCTGTTTGCGGTTCTTTTCTTGAGTTCCTGCGCATACTCAGGAGCCAGAAAATTCGCCGATATTCCTGAAGAGGAGTTCAAAATCGAAGAGATGAATTTCGATGAAGATTTCAAGGAATTTGCGGAAGGAGAAATGAACTACACTGTCGGAGTGGGCGACGAAATAAAAATTACGATCTATGGAAACCCGCAGGATAGCACGCAGGCAACAGCTCTAGGCGAGATTTTCGGCTATGCTGTGGATGAGAACGGCGAAATCAATATTCCGCTTTTGAAACAGGTCAAAATTGCAGGGCTTACCAGAAAGGAAATCGTCGAAAAACTTGAAGAAGGTTATTCAAAATTCATCAAAGATCCGCACATAATGTTCGATATCGTAAAATATGAAAGCAAATTTTACTATGTCGTCGGTAATGTGAAAAATGCAGGTAAAAATCCGATAAAAGTCAATACCAATATGCTTGAAGCTGTTACCGGAATGGTTCCTTCGTCATCTTCGGAAAAGAATGCCATAGAATTCGTCTATCTGAAACGCGGCGAGACAGTGCTTCCGATAAGCGTGAGCGAGATGGCGACAGGTGCACGCGATTTTTCGAAATATTACCTGAAAGACGGCGATACTTTCTATGTTCCGGCTCCTTCAGCAAACAGAGTCTATATTCTCGGCGAAGTCAAAACCCCGGGTGCTTTCGAAATGACCGGCAACAACTACACGATGATAGACCTTGTTGCTGATGCCGGAGGTCTTGTTCAGCCCAACGCTGCCGACGGAAGAATATATATGATTCGTCAGACCGGCGGAAAACACCTTTTGGTTCAGTTCCACTTTGATGATATTATGACCGGCAAGGCAGGTCAGGTACGCCTGATGCCTGGCGACAGAGTTTATGTCGCAACGATGGCTTTAGTCAGCTACAACCGCATAATCCAGCAGATAGCTCCTACTTTCTCGCTTCTTTATACAGGAACACTTCTCTACAACAACTGGACGAAGTAAACGTCACGGCGAAACGGCGTCACGAAATTTTAGCGTTACGGTGAAACAACGGAACGGCGTCACTATTTCAGCTTTTCTTCGATTGCTTCTTTTACGGCTGAAGCGAGTTCTTCACGGGTTTTTCCTTCAGGATTTATCGGCGGAAGATATGTGACATTGATTCTTTTGAAAGGGTGGGGAAACTTTCTGTTGCGCGGAAACGCTTCAAATGCGCCGTCAATCGCGACTGGAACGACAGGAACGCTGATTTCGCAGGCAAGGAGCGAGAATGTCTGCTTGAAATCACCCAAACCGCCGTCGCGGCTGCGGGTTCCTTCCGGGAAAATCAGGACGTTGCGCCCTTTTTTAAGGACGGACGCCATCCGTTTTATCGAATCTACGATCTCTTCGTCTTCACGCATGATTATGATGTTGTTGCGTTTTGCAAGGTAGCTGCGCCACCACTGCTTGAAGTGCTTTTCTTTGGCGAAGCAGTAGGTGCGTTTGAACTCTTTTGCCGGAATTTTTGCCAGCACGAAAAGGGCATCGACCACGCTCTGGTGGTTTGCCGCGAAGATGACCGGCCCGTTCGGGATGTTTTCCGCGCCAGAGAAACGGACTTTGAAGAAAGTTCTGACCGCGCTTACAAGAGAAAATCTGAGAAGTCTGTGGTAAAACGCGCTTCTCGGAAGCTCGATTTTGTCGAGATTTTCTCTGAGAACAGTTTTCCAGTCCTGTTTTGCACTGCTGACTTTTTTGCTTCCGCGTTCTGCCGTGAAATCGGCGATTTTGCGCACGGTTGCCATATTCTGAATATCGGTTTCGCTGATTTTTATGCCGAATTCCGAATTGATGAACGATGCAAGTTCGATTTTGTCAAGCGAGTCGAGCCCGAGGTCGATTTCGATGTGGTCATCGGGGAAGACCTTCTTTTCGCTTGTTTTCTCAATATATTCAGCGATTTTTGCGTATTCTTTCGATTCGGGAATCTTGATTTCGGCCCGTTTTTCGTCCTTGTTTTTAAGAAACTCCTCAAGTTTGAACCGCTGTATCTTATCGAGCCTCGTCCGCGGTAGCGGCTGGTTCGTCAGCGTAAAATCGAGGATTTTTTTATGGTGGGAAGCCGTTGAATTGTATCTGTCGATTATTTCCCAGCGGATATATTCTTCTAAATTCGGAATCTGCCGCTGGGCAAGTATTTTTTCATCAGGGCGTATGATGGCGCAGAGAACGCCGTTTTTCGCTATAACCGCGATTTCCTTGATCAAAGTATCGCTTCTTTCAATATACTGCTCGATTTCGGACGGATTTACGTTTTTGCCGTTGCCTAAAATGATGATTTCTTTCTTTCTGCCGGTTATGCAGAGGTTTCCTTCCTTGTCGAAATGGCCGAGATCGCCTGTATAGAGCCAGCCGTCACGCAGAACTTCGGCAGTTTCTTCGGGGCGATTGTAGTAGCCTTTCATTATGTTTTTTCCGGTCGCAACGATTTCGCCGTCAACGATTTTTACTGTCCCTTTTGCGAGTTCGGTTCCGACGCATCCCGCTTTGCCTTTGCCAGGGCGTGGGAAAGTGATCATCGGGCTCGCTTCGGTCATTCCGTAGCCGTCTCCGATCGAAAAACCGAGCACTTTGAAGCAGTTCCAGACCTCAGGATCGAGCTTGGCGCCTCCGCAGATGAAGTGTTTAAGATTGCCACCGAATTTTTTTGCGACCGATTTGAAGATTATTTTTGAAAAAGCCGTATTGTCGGCGATTTTTGCGATTTTGAATATAGCTTTGGTGAGAAATCCCGAGTTTATTTTCTGCATGATCCCTTTCATCATCATTTCGTAAAATCTGGGAACTGCAAGAATCATTGTCGGGTGGCTTTTTTCCATCATTTTCGCGATGTCGGAAGCCTGGAGCGACGGGCATATCACGGCTTTTCCGCCGCCTAGAAGCGGTGCTACGACCGTTCCTAAAAGCGGAAAGACGTGGTGCAGCGGAAGAATCATCAGGACGACATCGTTTTGAGTGTAGTAACCGCATTCCTGAAGCGCATCCATGTTTGCCATGATGTTGCGGCATGAAAGCATGACTCCTTTCGGAGAGCCAGTTGTACCGGAAGTGTAGATTATAAGTGACGTTTTTTCCTCATCTTCGACATCGAAATCAGCTGCTTCGTATTTGGAAATGTCGCCGTGGATTTCCTCGAAAACGAGCTTTCTCACATTTTTGCCTGAAACGGTGAGCGCTTTTTCGACATTTTCGCGCACTTTTTCCGAAAAGCAGATAGTGTCGGGTTCGCAGTCGTTGATGATGTAGGCGATTTCTTCGGGAGTGCTCATAAAATCGACAGGAACCACTATTCCGCCCGATTTCCAGATAGCGTAAAACGTGTAGATGTATTCAGGTCTGTTCTCGCTGATGATAACGGCTCTTTTTCCGTCGAGATTGCCGAGAATATCTGAAAAAAGCGCGACCGTTTTGAGCAGATCCGAGTATGTAATTTCCGAATTTTCAGTAACTATCGCGATGTTGCTGCTGTTTTTCAGGAACATAGCTGTCTCCTCCTGCAAAAAACAGTTTATATTATTGTTTCAGTGTCAAAAGTAAAGGCTGACTAGCCGTCGCATGCAGGAATATATTAAAAACGCATGGATTTTTATTAAAAAGCGAATACAATAGTCCGTTTTTTGATTTTTTGGAGGTGAAATTATGAAAAAAGTTTTTATTTTGGTTTTTGCTGCCGCTTTTTTGTTCATAGGATGCGGAGATGAAGATCCGAAGCCGACTTCTTCTGATGATAACGAGGAGGTTGCCGACCTTGATGACGAAAATGAGGCGGATGAAGATATCGAAATCGTGAATGATGAAGATGTTGTTGCGGATGAAGAAATTTTAAGCGACGAGGACACTGGAAGTACAGAAGAACCAGATGAAACCGAAGAGCCTACGGAGCCGCAGGTTGAACCGATCGGAAACTTCAGTCTCAATTTTACGGGTCAGGTAAACACGACAATCAGCACGAGTAGTCGCGGCGGAACTGGTGCGGCAAATTTCAACTATAATGGAATGCCTTTTTCATTCAATCAGATCAGCATCCCGATGGTCGGAGACATTTTTCCGCTAGCGATGGTGAACAGCGGAAACATTATCGTTCTCTGGCTTGACAGCCTTGGGCTTTCGGATATTTCCGGTACTTCCGAAAAGCAGGTTTTCGGAATCTCTTTCCCGCAAGGAGCTGAAATAGGTTCAGGAACTATGAAAGACCTGGGTTCATACGCTTTTTACGGCGATATCACTGTCAATATCACCGGCGGCCAGTTCAATATCAAATGTGTCAGAGCCGTTTCTGATTCTGGTGAATATACGATAAATTCAAACGATGGAGCGAATATTGCGTTTCTGGCAAACGGAGATTTGTTTGATCCTTCGCTTGCGGGAAGCATGATCCCTTATCCGGCTTGTGAGTAGTTGAATTAGTCTTAATTTTTAAAAATATCCGGCAAATCTTTGATTTTGTTCGATTCCATGAATTTCCGGCAGACTTCTTTATCGTGAGAAATAGTTTCTGCCAGCTTTTCTTTCGATGAAAACCTGATTTCGTCTCTTATTTTCTTGAGGAAATAAACCGATATTTTTTTGTCGTAAAGCTCGCCTATATTGTCTGAATCAACCCATGTCTCAATGATTTTCTGTTTTGATTCAGCATCTATTGTCGGGTTTGTGCCAATATTTGTGAGAGAAGTGAACTGCCTTCCGTCAAAGACTGTCTGCGTGATATAAACACCGTCTGGCGGCATTATTTTGTCAGGAGCTTCAAGATTTAGTGTAGGGAAGTTCAGCGTTCTTCCTATCTGCTTGCCGCGTTTAACTGATCCGCTGATTAGAAAAGGGTAGAGCAGAAGAGATGCAGCGTTTTTCATTTGACCGGAGAGAATAAGCTCCCGTATCGCAGTCGAACTGACCCGTGTTCCGTTTTTGAGAAACGGCTGTACCACATTGATTTTTACACCTGCTGAACGTCCCCACCAAAAGGCGATTTCGGAGTTCCCTTTCTGGTTTTTGCCGAAGAAAAAGTTGAATCCGATAGTTATCTGCTTAAGTTTAAGTTCCTGCTTCAATTTATCGAGGAATTTAATCGGATCCATGGAATAGTATTCGGCAAAGGGAAGTTCTATTACAAAATCGATTCCGAGAGTTTCGAAAAACGCGTATTTTTCAGAGGGAAGGGTAAGGGATAGCGGCGCAAAATCCGGGTATAAGAATTTTCTCGGATGGATATCGAAAGTCAGTATCGCTGACTTCCACGAACTTTCGGAACGACACTGACTGATTATTTCTGCGTGTCCAAGATGAACTCCGTCGAAGTTTCCTATTGCGAGCGATATGTTGTCACTTTTCGGAACTTCTTCCAGCGATCTGAAAATTTTCATTGTTACCTCGCACGGTAAAAATAAAACGCTGAATTATACATGGAAGTAAAAGCCCTTATTTGTTAATTTCTATTCTTCCCGAACCGAACGGATTTTCGTAGTCGAGAAGGTAGTTTTTGTAAGATTTCAGAGGGCTGTTTCCGGTCGAAATGTGCGGATAGCCGTCTTTGCCCTTTTTGAACGATTTGAAGTAGTCCGAAAGGATGATGTAATCTTCTCCGACAAAGTCGAGGATCGGGACTATTCCTTTGAACATCGCCATTCCGTCGCCAAGATTTTTGAGAACGTAGTTTGCTCCTGCGAGACGGTATTTCCTTTCCAGATCCAGCGGCTCGTATTCGCTTGTTTCGCGGTTGTAGACCTGAACATTCTGAACTTTGTATTTTCCGGTCGGTGCACCGAGCCAGATCCCGTTTCCGTCAATCTGAACTGTCGATTCAACAGTCGAATCTATTTCGTATTTTATGCCGGCAACATGAAGAAATCCGCCTGATTCAGCCGGAATGTGCTTGGTTTCATCGTAGACTCCGGCAAACATCGCTCCTTTTTCAAGAGCATCGAGGATCTGCTGGCCGGTCGCTTCGACGACGCAGAGCTGGTTGCCGAAGGGATGCACTGTTTTTGCAGAAAAGTACGAAACATCGCCGGGATTTATTCCGTTTCGGATGCCGCCGCCGTTTGAAAAGGCGATATCACAGTTGAGTTTCAGCTTTTCGTTGAAGAAGTAGTAGTATGAATCTGCCGTGAGGTCTCCCAGATTGGTTTCCTGACATCTGACGATCCTCTGAGCCGGATTTTTCGGGTCCATAACGAACATTTTTGAGTCGAGAACGGCGATTTTTTCACCTAATTTTTCATCAATTGTCTTTATCCAGCCAAGCTCTGTTTCGGTGACGAACTCGTTCTGTCTGCCGTATTCATGCAGAACTTCTGTCGATATCGTTCCGTCTTTTGCGATAGTCATTACTCCGATGCCTTTAAAATATGCTCCGGTTTGTGTCAGAAGCACTTCATTTCCTTTTGAATCAGGAACATATTCGTGTTCTATGAGTGTGTGTGAGTGTCCGTCGATAAATGCGTCAAGGCCGTGAGTATGCTGAATGACCTCGCGGCTCGTGTAAGGAACTGACGAAAGATCGACACCCAGGTGTCCGAGAGCGATGACGTAATCAGCCTGAGGTTTAACTTCATCGATGGTCTTCTGGACCGCGTTGTAAAGCTCGCTTCCGTCTTCACCCGAATAGAAGTTGTAAAGGAGATTTCCGTTTTTATCCATGAAGAAAGTCGGGGTCGATTTCGTGATGCTTTCAGGTGTGCTGATTCCGATAAAAGCGATTTTCAGCCCTCCTTTTTCGATGATCTTGTAAGCAGGAAGCACAAGTTTTCCGTCATCGGTTTCGTAGAAGTTGCACGAAAGGTAGGAAAACTCAGCTTTGTTTATCAGCTCCAGGATTCTGGCTATACCATAATCGAACTCATGGTTGCCGATAGTTGCGATGTCATATCCTGTTTCGTTCATCATCTGGATTATCGTCGCTCCCTTGTCCATGTCGCCGTAAGCTGTGCCCTGGATGTGGTCTCCGGCATCTGCAAGAATGACCTCTTTGCCCTGCGCTGCAATGTCTTCTTTCAAAGCCGAAAGTGCCGAATATGAAAGATTCATGGCCTTTTTTGCATCTTCGGGATTGCGGTTTTTGATGTAGGTGTGAATATCGTTCGTGTAAATGATCACGACATCGTTAAGAGGTGTCTTTTTTGTTTCGATTCCCTGATTCAGAAACCACGCAGCTACTACTACAGCGGCAATAACAAAAAAGAGGATGAGAATTTTTTTATTTTTCCGGAACATAGAGCCTTTGTCCTGTTGAATTAAAACATTGTTGCCAACTTCACTATTCTTCGACTTTCGCTTTGAGTGTGTGCCAGATCATGTAAGCGCAGAGAACGAGGAACATAACGATCGCAAGCCACTGCGCACCGTTTGATTCAGCCCACTGCGCCATGAAGAAGTCAAAGCCTATGAACTTGAGGATGGCCGCAAAAACACCCATAAGAGCGCCGCCTGCGATGAATCCGGAAGCGATGAGAGTTCCCTGTTCCTGACGGGCGTTGTTGAGTTTTTCGTCTTTCGAGCGTGTTATTACGAATTCGTTGATAAGTCCGCCGATAAGTATCGGAACGTTGAGGTCAAGCGGAATGAACATACCGAGCGCGAAAGCAAGCGCAGGAACACCGATCGAAGTGAGGATAAGAGCGAGAGCTGCACCAGCGCCGTAAAGCATCCACGGAGCCGGATCGCCCGACATGAGAGGCTCGATTACGGCTGCCATAGCGTTTGCCTGCGGAGCAACGAGAGCGTTGTCACCGGTAAATCCGTAGGTTTTGTTGAGAACCATGATGACTCCGCCGACAGTAGCCGCCGAAACGAGAACGCCGAGGAACTTCCATGTTTCCTGTTTGTAAGGCGATGTGCCGAGCCAGTAGCCGATTTTGAGGTCGGTGATGAAGCCGCCGGCAGTTGAAAGTGCCGTGCAGACAACGCCGCCGATAACGAGTGCAGCTACCATTCCGGCGGTTCCTTTAAGGCCTACTGCAACCATGATGAAGGAAGCGATGATGAGAGTCATGAGCGTCATACCCGAAACAGGGTTCGAGCCGACGATCGCGATCGCGTTAGCCGCAACTGTCGTGAAGAGGAACGCGATAACCATAACTATTGCAAGTCCGACAATTGCGTGAGTCAGGTTGTGGACGACGCCGAACTGGAAGAATACGAAAACAAGAACTGTGAGCGCAAGAATCCCGAAAACGATGATCTTCATCGAAATATCCTTCTGCGTGCGGAGCATTTCGGCATTTTTGTCTTTGCCTTTGCCGCCGAGTTCTCTGACTGCAAGGCCGAAAGCCTGAAGGATGATCCCTTTGGAACGCCAGATTCCGATCATTCCGGCCATTGCGATGCCGCCGATACCGACAGGTCTGACATAGTTCGCGAAGATCTGTTCAGGCGACATCTGTGCGATCGTGAGAGTGATGTTAGCGCCTACAGGCTGCGTCATGCCGCTTGCAAAGTGGGCGATTATCGGGATTATTACGAACCAGCCGATAAAGGAGCCGGCGCAGATTATAGCTGCGTATTTAAGTCCGACGATATAACCCAAACCCATTACGGCAGCACCGGTATTCGTTTTGAAGACAAGTTTGTAGTCTTTGGCAAGAGTTTCGCCAAAGCCTAAGATTCTGGTCGAAACTGTCTCGGCCCATGCACCGAAATTTGCGATTATGAAATCGTAAAGACCGCCGACAAGACCTGCGATAAGAAGAACTTTCGCCTGGTTGCCGCCTTTTTCGCCGCTGACAAGAACCTGAGTCGTAGCTGTAGCTTCAGGGAAGGGGTATTTTCCGTGCATGTCTGCGACAAAATATTTGCGGAACGGAATCAGGAAAAGGATTCCAAGAAATCCGCCGAGAAGTGACGAGAAGAAAATCTGAATGAAATCGACTTCGATGTCGGGATATTTCGCCTGAAGGATGTAAAGCGCCGGAAGTGTGAAGATCGCACCTGCGACGATAACGCCGGAACATGCGCCGATCGACTGGATTATAACATTCTCGCCGAGAGCGTTCTTTCTCTTGAAAACTGTGGAAAGAGCTATTGCTATGATTGCAATCGGAATAGCCGCTTCGAAAACCTGCCCGATTTTAAGGCCTAGATAAGCCGCTGCAGCCGAGAAAACGGCAGCCATGACAAGACCCCAGACAACCGACCAAGGAGTGATTTCGGGATAAATTTTCTTCGGGGACATCAACGGTTCGAAAACTTCGCCTTCTTTGAGTTCTCTGAACGCATTCTCCGGAATTCCTTTGATTTGTTCCTGATTTTCCGACATTATTTAACCTCCAAAATTAAAAAACCTATGAAATTTAGGGGAAAAGAGTTTCTTAGTCAATATTTTGTCCCTTGTTTTTCTTTCTTTTAGACCTTCTTGTTTCTAGAATTTTTAAAGAAGCAGCTTTTTTCTGTTTCAATTCTTCCGATTCTTCGAGTTGTTTCAGCCACATTTCTACTGTTTCTGCCGAAAGAATTCCGTTTTCGACAGCTTCTTTTACGGCGCATCCAGGCTCTGTTCTGTGACGGCAGTCGGCAAAACGGCACTGTTGCGAAAGTTCAAGGATCATTTCAAATCCAGAAGCATCTTCCTCCTGCCAGTTCTGTATTTCCCTCATTCCAGGAGTGTCGATTACCATTCCGCCCGAAGCAAGAAGTATAAGTTCACGTGCTGAAGTAGTGTGTCTTCCTTTGTGGACAGCGCTGCTTATTTCTCCTGTAACTCGGATATGCGAACCTGAAAGAGTGTTTATCAAAGTCGATTTGCCGACTCCGGAAGAGCCGATAAAAACTGCTGAAATTCCCGGTTTTATAAACGATTTCAGAAGTTTTTCTGTTGATTCGTCAAAGGATGAAATTGCGAAAATCTCTTTTTCTGGAGCATTTTTTTTCACCTCATCCAGAAGTTCATCTCTTCTTTCGCAAAGGTCTGATTTGGTAAGTAAAATCACAGACTTGATTCTTGATGAAGCGACCAAAGAGATATATCTCTGAAGGCGTTTTAAGTTGAAATTTTCGTCCAACGACATCACGATGAAAACAATATCGATATTTGCACTTAAAACCTGTTCATCGATTATGTTTCCGCTGCATCTTCTTGAAATGCAGTTTTTTCGCGGAAGAATAGAGCAGATGTAGGATTTGTCACGCCGCAACGAAATCATGACCCAGTCGCCGACAGCAGGAAGATCCGATTTGAGAACGGAATTGTATCGTATCGAACCACTTGTTTTTGCAGAAAAAAAGCCTTTTTCGCAAACGACGTCGTAAAAATGGCGGTTGTGTCCGATAACTCTTGCCGGAATAAGGCTTTTATCTGATTCTTTGAGAGACAATCCTCTGAAATATCCGTCAAATCCCCATTTTTCAAGATTGATTTTCAATTCTTCCAAGTCGCACTCACTCCTATTTGCAGACAAAAGTCGGGTTTACGAACTGGTTGTTTTTTGTGATGAAAAGCAGAATTTTGCCAGGCATTACGGGGTTTCCAGAAGTCGCCGAAAAAAGTTTTTTCCCAGGTTCTGCTGTTTCATTCTGTTTTATGTTCAGCGATTTGACGTATGCAAAATTGAGAAGATATCCGTTGTGTTCCGCAGTCAGAAGATAGCCATCTTTTTTCATAGGCGATATACCTGATGCAAAAACCGGAAAGGGAAGTGTGGCCGCTTCTTCAGGCGTTACGAAAACACCTCTCGCACTGTTCCAGCCACTCTTTTTGGCGCATTTGTAGAACTTTTTCAGCTCTGGAATAACTGTTCTTACTTTTATCGAAGTGATTTCTGTTTCGACTCCTTTTTCTAACATTGCCATTTTTTCATCAAGGATATTTTTTCTGTTGATGCTTTCGCTCAGTATTTGTTCGTATCCTTCGAGTTCAAGTTTAGTTTTTTTTAATTCGTCATTCAGATAAGCTATTGAAATATCATAGAATTTTATGCAGTCAAAATCGAAGTACAGACAGCTTTCCTTCATTATTCGCGAAGATTTTTCAAGGAAAACAAGTTTTTTGTATTTAAGAAGCGAATCTGATGCCAGTTTCTGCACTACCTCAAGTTCCTGATCGTTCACCTTCATGGCGAAAACGACTTCGGACTTTTCCTTTTCCATACGTTCTCTGATTATCTTGTTCTTTGCGGTGCTACCAAAAAGCAACACCTGCGGAAAAAGAGATAATATTAAGAAAATACTAAAGAATTTCTTCATAGACAAAAACGAGGTCACCCATGTATTTTATATTGTGCAAGTCGCCTGAATAGGGCGGTGTCCATGAAGAAAAATCGCCTTTTCTGGGTTTTTTGCTGTTCGAATGGCGATTGATTCTGTGGAAGAAAACTTTCCATTTATCACCGTCTTTGGGGGGTTCTTTCACTATTGATTTCCATGGTATCGCTATTTCTGCGACCCAGTTGTGGTCTTTGTCGGCAGGTTCGTTGAGCGTGCCGTTCAGCGATACACCGTAGACAATGCCAGAATCCCAAGAGTCATCTCTGTTTTTGCGTTTGCCACCGCTGAATTTGGAGTCGAATTTTACCCCTGCGGCCGATACCTGCATTTCGTAGTATGGTGTAGCCGTTCCAGTCGGATCAATAAATATTTCAACGACATCGTCGTGGTCGTAAATAGGATCGTCGTTGTTTTTGAGTTCAGCATAGATGTCTTCATCGTTAACAATGAATCCTATGTAAAGGTATTTGTGGTCCATAACCGCCATAACGGTTGTTTTTACGGGGCTGAGTTCCGATCCGTCGGAAAGCCAGAATTTGTCGTCTTTTGACGAGTTTAACCAGTAGCTTTCGTCAAGTTTTCCGTCAACTTTTGTCTGATTGCGCGAATTCCCGGCGATAACATAGACTTCCATCTGTTTTTTAAGAATATTCGGTTTTGTGATTTTTATACTGCCTATTTCTGCTCTGTTTTTGCCGTCGTTGAATTTTTCTTCCGGAACCAAACGTTCTTTGTCTTTGAAGAATCCGCCGCGGATGAACATGGTGTCGGTGTCGAAAGTGAGAGGGAGTTTTTCGACAGAGGTAACATCCTTTATGATTTTACCGATTGCGAGTTCTTTGACTTTACCGTCCAAAAACTCATGGTCTGCCGTGAAACGTTCTTCACCGTCCTCGCTTTCGAAGTGGAAGAAAAGCTGGTAGCCTTCAGGGATCTGCTCTTTAAAGCGCCAGAAAGAGACGAGTTTGAAAGGTTCTCCGTGTCTGGGTTTGCGGGGTTCTGTGTAGTAGCCTAACATCTCGATTTTTCCGTCATCCAGCTTTATTCCGGTTTTTATAGCTGTTTTTGACATCTCTTCTTCGGATACCACTCCTTCATGCGTTTTTGAACAAGCTGCAAAAGCTAAAAAAACAATCATGGCAACGAGCAATTTCTTCATTTTTACCTCCAAGGTTACAAAAAATGCCCGAAACTGTACCACGCTTTTTTTAAAATGGTAGAAAAGATGTGCTTTTACTTGATGATTTCGATATTTTTAAAAGTTGGTGTTTATGAGTTTCACCATTTTCGCAGCGGCGTTGCTTTCGTCTGAAACCATGAGGTAGTTGTTGCCGGAATTCTGCCAGTAAATGAGTTCTTTTCCGCTATCGTTGCGGTGACGCGCCTTGCAGATGTCATCTTTTTTTATGAGGCAGTCACTTTCCGAAAAAAGTTTTTCAAGCTGCACGTTCCGCTTCGAAAGGAAAAGTGTTCCTTTGATATTGTCCTCGTTTGAGTCGAGTGTGATTTTTGCCGCAGGCCTATCCGCGATGGAGGTGAATCTGCCGCTTATTTTAGGTCTTTTCGTAAATCCAGAGAAAGTTACAGTTTTAAATTCTTTTTTTAGTTCTTCCTGTGCCACTGTGCTGTTGCCGAATTCGTCTGGAAGAGCCTGATTGTGTGCCGAGATTATCTCGTTTATGATAATGCTGTTCTCTTTCTCAACTCCTGAAATTGAGAAAACAAACGCGAAAACAAGGCATGCAAATGATGCGAAAGAGAATGCAAGAGTTACTGCGCGGTTTTGGAAAAGACCTTTTATAAAGTCGATAAGCGGTCGGTTTTTCTTTGATTTCTGATCTATCAGTCTGAGAAAACCCTCTTTTTCAATCAAAGAAAGTTTTTCGTTTTCGGCAAAAACCTCGCTTGCCTTTTTTGTGAGAAGAATATCCTCGTATTTTTTCTGGCAAGACGCGCAGCTTTTGATGTGTGCGGCAACTTCCGCGCTTTCAAGGTAGTCAAGTTCCTTGTCGGCGAACTGCTCGATAAAAAGTTCGTTGAAATCACACTTTTTAAGCATTTTTTCTATCCTTCTTTTCAACAATCTGTAATTCTTCCGCTTCTTTCCCGAGGGCTTTTTTCAGAAAGTTCCTGCCGCGGTGAAGCCTGCTCATCACTGTTCCGACGGGGATTTCGAGAGTCTGGGCAGTCTCCTCGTAGGATAAACCGTCAATGTGGATCATGACGATGACTTCGCGGTATTCTTCCGGCATTTTTTCAAAAGCTTCCCTGATTTTTTCCTTCAAGATCGGGTCGCTAAGCTCATCGGGCGAAATTCCGGCATCGGGAAAATCGATGACCGCGCCGTTTTCGTCGTCTTTGGCGAATTCGGAGAAAGAAATCTCTCCCAAAATGGAATCGTGCTTGATTTTGTTGATGAAATTGTTCTTCAAAATCCTGAAGATCCACGATTTGAAATGCTCTTCCTCTTTGTAAAGATGCTTTTTCGAAAGGACCGTCACAATCGTATCCTGCATGAGGTCGAGCGCCTTTTCGCGGTTTCCCGTGATGAAAAGTGCGTAGTTGAAAATCGTGTCTAAGTTTGTTTTAAGCAATTCTTCCATTTCACACCAAAAATGAACGCCGCGAAAGAAACATTTGAAAGATAAAAAATATTCCGAAAATTATTGCCAGAGGAAAACTTCGGTCGAAAGAATAAGGTTGAAGTAGAAATGATTCCTTTCGACAAAGTATCTTCCTGCTGCCGGAGCAAGGTAGATATTAACCGATTCATGCGGAGAAACGTATGCACCGAGCCTGAGTTCGAGTGCTACTCTAGGGTCGGAAGTTTCGGTCGGATCTGCTGTCACGATTGTTAAAATTTCGCCGCGGAAACCTGACATTTTTATTCCGGCTGAAATTGTGGCACCGGCTTCACCGCCCAGAAAAATTCTGTTAAAGCGGCGGTTTGTGAGGAATATTCCGTCTATTTTCAGAAGTCCAGCCGCATATTCGCTATCGAGCCACTGAAAATCTATTCCGAATTTCAGACCTGGATTCTGAAAACGATTCACCATAAGCCCGAAATCGAGATTGAGATACTGTATTAAAGGTGCGTTGTAGAGAAAATTCGATTCTTCAAGTGATACAAGAATTGAAAGTGACGGTACTTTGTTTCCTGAAATTCTGTCGTTGAGAACTGCGTGAAGGTTCGCGGAAAAAAGGGCTATGAATATTAAAACAAAAATTTTTTTACTCATGGCTTTTCTTTATCTCTCTTAAAACTGATTCGATTACGCGGTCGAAATCCCTCGAACTTTCCATCGTCGTGAAGCAGTCGAGCGTCAGAATTCCGTTCTTTTTTTCGATTGTCGAAATCAAACCTAAATTTTCGTGGCTTTCGATCGTAAAATGGAAGTAGAAATTGTCTTTCGCATTCATTTTTATCACTCTATGCCACGCCATTTTCAACTCTCCTGACGTAAAACCGCTGAATTAACACGGTAAAAGCGGTTTAAGTCAAGTTTTTTGAGCAGTTCTTTAATTTGTCGGAGCGAGGGCGGCTCGCCCGCATTGGTTCCCTTATGCAGCTTAAATGAAATTAACGATTTTTTGTCGGTTTATTGATTTTTCCATGTTGATGGCGGGAAACACTCTTCCTTTGGTTTCGTTTCACCGTATATGCATATACAATCATCCAATGAATCGCTTACCCAAGTATTCGCTGGACATTCTTCGGTTTGAGTGCTTGGCCTGTTGCCTTTGTCTTTCAAATTATCCCCACCAGGACAATAGTAGTTGCTGCCTCTAAGTTGTTCGATAAACCCCTCACTCATAGCAGTGCAGGGAACGCAATGATAATCGGGGTCACCACCGGTGTCAACATAATATGACGCATTTGTGTTAAGCCAAACATATCCAGGTTTGCATCCGCAGGTACTGCAATCTGATTTGCATAGAACATTATCGCGGGCTTTGAACTCATCACATGTGAGGTTACATGCACTGCCGAAAAAGCCTTCATTGCATTTGAAGCGGCATTCCGTTGTACTGGGGTTTTCAGATAAGACGGACACTGGTGAAGGAAGCCACGACAATGTTCCCCACGAGTATCTCTGAGTCATGTCGGAGCCGGTTACCATTGTTAGCGTGGAACCCCAATAGAAAGTCTGAGTTATTTTTGACACACTGTTCCACTGCGTGTTTTCAGGAGGTTCGGTACAGTTTACCTGACGTGATTTTATTTCCTTTCTGACGCAACGGACATCAAAGTTTTCGTCAACATTTTTAGTTTCCGGTATCTTGCCGGTATAAAAATCTACACCGTAACCTTTTGTGTAAGACCAAAAGAAAGTTATGTCGCCGAATTTGCTGTTTTTACCATTAGGGTCGGCTGTTGTGCAATGAAAACAAGAGTTTCCAAACTCAGTAGTAGGTTCACAACGAAGGAGTGTTTCTAAAGCTGCAAGAGTCGGAAGATACCAGTCATTAAAACCGCCTTCAGTCAGATTGTTGCAGTAATCCACCGCATCAATCCAGCGCAGTCTTTCAGGTGATTTCCCTGACCAGATCAAGTAGGCTTTTTCCGAATCAGCATCTAATACTTCAGAGTCAATGCATGGAGTCGCACTTGTCGGGCTGCATTCGGGAAGATTTGCAGGATTGTCTGAAGTTCCGCTGTTATCAGAATCCGGTGCGGAATCACCGTCGTCGGGTGTCGTGTCAGAATCCGGCTGCGAATCACCGCCATCGGGTGTTGTATCGCTGCCGTCAGGAACTGTATCGCCGTCATCCGATTGAGTATTACCATCGTCAGGAATTGAATCAGCGTTGTCTGAATCACTGTCAGGTTTTTCCGGATTGCCTGAATCTGTTTTGTCGGAATCATTGATCGGATTTTCGGGATCTTCAACGCAGACATTGTTTTCCTCATCGCAGAGTAAACCTTCATCGCAGCTTTTGTTCGGGTAACATTCCTGACCGAGTTTTCCGAAGTTTGAGACTGAATCGCCGCCGCTTTCCGGTTTTGAGGAACCGCCGCCGCACGAAATCAGGAAAACCGTGCAGAAAAGCGCAAAAACAGCAAAAATTTGCTTCATTCTAAACCTCCAAAACAAAAAAAGTTATTAAAATTATTGAAAAATTTGTCGAAAAAAGCTTGACTGGAATTATAGCAGTGACACGCTGTTCTAATAATTGCGTTGCGTTGCGTTGAGCATCACTGTGCCTTTTTTACTTCAAGATTCTCAAGATAGCTTTTCAGCATCGGTACATCAGAGAGTGATGTGTTCCAGGTCATGTCGTAATCCATTGCGCCGTAACGGTGTGCGAAATAATCCCGCATTCTTGCGATGTCGCGCCACGGAATAGTGCTGTGAGCTGATTTAAACTCATCGGAAAGGCTTTTCACGAGTTCGCCTATCTGTAAAATCGGCATTGCTATCGAATTCCGGTAGATAAAACCGGTGCTTTTATCGAAAAAAAGTTCTTTTTTGTTGCCGAAACTCTCGTGAGTCTGAGCAATCTCGTTGCAGTATTTGATGATTTTCTGAATAATCTGCTGATCCCTGTTATTTGTTTCCATAGATTTCGATTCCCTCGGTTTCAGCAGTGTTTATCAAATATTCATCATCGGAAGTGTCGGTAATGACATCGACATGAACTCCGAGAAGTTCTTCGAGTTCAGCTACGAAAGCGGAATACTGCAGCAAAGTTTGAATAGCTCCTTTGCTTATCAGAAAATCGTAGTCGCTTTGCGGTTTGTTGTCGCCACGCGCTCTTGAACCGAAAAGCTTGATCCGCGTCACACCGTATTTTTCAGCAATCGGAAGAATGTTGCTTGTCAGAGTATTTATTTCGGAAGTAACCATGTTTGACCTTCAAACGAATCAAAAAAACCGCAATATTATAGGAAAATCTGCTGAAAATGCAAAGAAAATCGAAAAAAGTCAGGGATTGCCGTCCGGCATTATTCATTAACTCTCCTCAAAATGGAGTAGGGGATGAAATCACCTTCAAGCAGGATAAATTTCGAGTGGTTGGCAGCTTTCGCCTGCGTTCCGTCGGTGAAAGTGAGTATTTCCGGCAGTTTATAGGTTCTTGTATGACCGTTCGGTTCTAATATTTCAACTGTTTCGCCGCCTTCCATGTGGTTTCTGACTTCGGCTACGCAGCAGCCGTTTTCTTTGTCTTCGGTGATATTTGCCACGAATTCGGCTTCGGAGTTCGAGCCGTCACCGCCAATCTGGTAGTCGTCGGGAGTTACTCCGCCTTTCATGAAGCCGGTGGAGTAGCCTCTGTTTTTGACACGGTTGAGAAGCGTTTCGATTTCTTCATGCGGGATGTTTTCGCCGTCAAGAAGTCTTCTGTAAAGCGAAACGACCGATGCGACATAGTGGATCGACTTCATTCTTCCTTCGATCTTGAAGGAATCCACGCCGAGTTCTTTGAGCGGAGTGATGTAGTCGAAAAGTGCGAGTTCTTTCGGGTTGAAGATGTATGTCCCGCGTCCGTCTTCACCGACAGGCATATATTCGCCTTCGCGTTTTTCTTCGACAACGGCGTATTTCCAGCGGCAGGGATGTGTGCATTCGCCGCGGTTGGCCTTCCTTCCGGTGAGCCAGTCGCTTATCGCGCATCTGCCCGACATGCTGAAACAGACGGCACCATGGACAAAAACCTCAATCTCAGCTTCTTTGTACTTGTTCTCCGCGATCTCTTTAATTTTTTCAAACGAAAGCTCGCGTGCAAGATTTACCCTTTTCGCGCCGTAATCGTAGTATGCGTTCACGGTTTCCCATGAAACGGTGTTTGCCTGCGTCGAAATGTGGAGCGGCACTTTGAGTCCCGCTTTTTTGAGTGCCGTAATAACGCCGAAATCGCTCACGATGAATGCGTCGGCCTTGCATTCGGCAAGCTGTCCTGCCGTTTCGACAAGGTCTTTGTATTCGCCGGAGTAGGGGTAGATATTCAAAGTTATGTAGCCCTTTTTGCCGTTTTTGTGGAGCCTTTCGAGGGCTTTTGCGGCATCGTCAAGAGTGAAATTCCCGGCAAAAGAGCGGAGTGAAAATCTGTCAACACCGAAATATATCGCATCTGCGCCGTAAATATCGGCCCAGACTAATTTTTCGGGATTTCCTGCGGGAGCGAGAAGTTCAGCCATCAAAACACCTCTAAAACACTGAATTAAAAATTCAATCCGAAAGAAGCGTAAGCACCGCCTTTTATCGGAGATACCGCCATGCTGCTCAGTTCAACAGTTTGGTTAGGAACAGGTTTTCTTATACCCAGTAAAATTGAACCTGTAATCCATACAGGAAGTCCTGCGATGCTTGTTATAAGGCCGCCGAGCATCATTTTGGAATCATCTTTATACCAGCCGGTGTAATAAGTTATTCCACCTGCGACATCGGCTGCCAGACCGGTGACAAGCAAGGCTATTCCGGCTGTTTTATAGGGGCGGTAATAAAGAACAGGTTCATGAGTCAGAACTATGAAAGTCGGTTCTTTTTCCGGTTTTTCTTCAGGTGTGTCTGCCGGTTGTTCATCTGTCGAACTGCCGTTTTTCAGCCTTTCGATTTCGGTTTCGGCCTCGAAAGAGCATTTTCCGTTCGGAAACTTTTCAAGATATTTCTGCCACACTTCAATATCACGGGTTTTTCTTGCGTAATCGCATGCATTGTCGTCCTGCGAGTTTTCGTCTTCTGCAAAAAGGGTGAAAATCGCAAATAACAAAGCGGAAAACACGAAAAATCTTTTCATTTTTACCTCTATAAAAAACCAATTTCTTCCCGAAAAACGAGCGATTTTAAGGAAAACATGGAAAAAGGCAAAAAAAGAGGGGGAAAATTACCTGTCGAAAATATTTGTCGAAGCGATATGTTCCCTGATTTCGTCAATGTGGGAGATTCTGACAATTTCGGTTTTGCCTGGATATTTTTTCTCTTTGTTGCTGCGCTCTACCGGAGCAAAAATTTTGCTCAAACCGAGTCTTGCCCCTTCTTTCAGCATGATTTCAAGGCCAGGAACTTCGCGCACTTCGCCGCCCAATCCGATTTCTCCGACAAACGCCCAGTCAACCGGGAGCGAAAGGTTTAAAACCGACGAGAAAAGCGAGGCCGCAAGAGGCAGATCAACACACGGAGTCTTGATTTTAAGGCCTCCGACAACATTCACGAAAATATCGAAATTCGAGAAGTATATGTCGCATCTTTTTTCGAGAATCGCGCAGATCATGGCGAGTCTTCCGCTGTCGATCCCTGTTACGACGCGGCGCGGCTGCGGCAGATTCGAATTTGTGACGAGTGACTGGACTTCGATCAGAAACGGTCGGGTCCCTTCGAGAACAAGTGCTCTCGCCGAGCCTGAGATTGAGCCGATGTTGTCGGAAAGAAAGAACTGGCTCGGGTTTTCGACTTCGGTGAGTCCGTTCGATGTCATCGTGAAGATCCCGATTTCATCCGTAGCGCCGAAACGGTTTTTAGAGCAGCGCAGAACCCTGTATCCGAGCGATGGGTCGCCTTCGAAAATAAGCACCGAATCGACCATGTGTTCAAGCAGCATGGGGCCAGCGATCTCGCCGTTTTTGGTTACGTGGCCGACTACGAAAACCGTGATTCCCTTTCTTTTCGCCGTTTCGAGAAGTCTGACGGCGCACTCTTTGATCTGGCTCACGGAACCGGGAATCCCCAGAACCGAGGGCGAATAGACCGATTGGATCGAATCACAGAAAAGTATGTCGAAATCCTCTTCCTCAAGTTTCGCGCGGAGTTTGTCGAGGTTGCTTTCGTTGGAAAGAAAAAGGTTTCCGCACCCTTTTTTGCCGGCGAGCCTTTCAAAGCGGATCTTGACCTGCGAAACGCTCTCTTCAGCCGAAAGATAGAGCACTTTGCACTGCTTCGAAAGTTCGAGCGCCGTCTGGAGCATAAGTGTCGATTTGCCGACTCCGGGATGACCGCTGATTAGGTTGTAACTTCCTTTTACAACGCCGCCGCCCAGAATCCTGTCGAGCTCTTTATATCCGGTTTTCACCCTTTCGTTGTCAACGCTTTTGACCTCGGAAATGTGGGTATAGACCGCGTCGGGAGAAGTTGCAAAAAGCCTGTGGTTCTCTTCAGGAACGACAGTTTCATCCTTTTCTTCGAGAGTATTCCACTCTCCGCATTCTGGGCATCTACCCATCCATTTCGGAGTTGTATAGGAGCAGTTCGTGCAGACGAAAGAAGTTCTTTTCTTTACCATTTTGACCTCGGATTTTTAGTCTCAAAAAACGGCTGAGTATAGCAGAAAAAGAGTTCAAAACAAGAACTGTGGAATTGACAATATTTTGAGTGCAGTTGCCGATAAGGGAAGCTTATAAAAAATAGCGCTTGATGAAATCTTCTGTTTTTGAATAATCTTTTGTTTCCGAAATGTCGGGGTCAAGATAGAAAGCGTGCCAGATTGAAGCTTCTTCGGCTTTTTTTAAATACGATTTTATTTCTGAAATATCTGTGTTTTCAAGTAGTTTTAATAGCTCAAGCATTCTGTTCTGGTATGATGTAGGTAAACTTTTTACAAATTTTACTTTATCTGTTCCGGCAGACTGCAACTCTGATAAAATCTTCTCTGCTGTTTCCGTAGAAGTTTCTGCAAGGCCGCATGAAAGCATGAATGCTTCACGGAGAGCCGAGAACTTCAGTTTTTCAAAATCACATGTCAAAGAGTCGGGGCCGAAAATTATGTATGGAGCATGCGCAATAACCGCTTTGCACGGCAGTTTACTTTCTTCATCCCACAAACCTTCCAGTTCGTCAAAGTTGCATGAAAGTTTAATATATTCAATAAGTTGAATTAAGATGCGGTGTTTGTTGTAGTTGAGCGGTTTAGCGTTTGTTTTTGTCTTGTTTGGTATCAGAGATGTGAATTTCACGAATTCGTTAAGAAATCCGTCTTTTTCATTGAAAACTGCAAATTCAAAAATTTTATCTTTTTCGAGGGCAAATAAATTTGGGAAGTGATCAACTGGCTTGTCATCGTTTTCTCCAATAAAATCAAGCGATTTTCTGAGAAAGAGGTCAAAACTCTTTTTGTCACAGTTAAGTTCTGACAGACGTTTTAAAGGATAAGAAACTTTTTTGAAAACAGCATCGAACATAATTGATTCGAGCAAGATGTTTTCCTGATCTGTATCATTTTTTCCTTTTGCAGCAAGAGAATAGAGCAACTGTTTTTCAAAGTTGTCAGTAATAAAGGTATTTATAGCCTTTTCTGCCGTATCGAAGTTCTCTTGGGCGATATATTCGTGGATTTTTTCTATAGTTTTTTTCTTTTCCTGTGGAGAATCTTCAAAAAATTCAGCAGCTTCATCCATGTTTCCAGTCTCTGTCAGGATTTCAAACAGCATCTCTTTAAGTTGGCTTTTTGATTGTTCATCGATTGATTCGGAAAGTTCTGTTTTTATTATTTTGATTGCTGTTTCATTATCACCGGATTCTTTTAAAATCGTGATGTAACGTTCAAGAGATTTTTGATTTTTATCCATTTTGAAAAGCTCTTCCGCAATAGCAGAAGCCTTTTCCCAGTCTTTTTTTGCAATATGGATGTCGATAAGTTTTTCGCCCGAAACGATTTCTTTTTCTTTATCCCATTTTTTTTCATAAATAGGAATAAGAATTGAGTTGGCACCAATTTCTGTAAGAATCCTTTCATAAATTTTCAAGAAATCATCTAAATTTTCGTAATTAGTGAATTTGATGCGATTTCTGTATAAATCGATAAGTTTGTCTGAAGAAATATCATCGCCGGCAATAGCAATTGTTTCATCGATAAAACGGCATTTTTCCTTGTTGTCTTCTATTTTCTGCAGAACGATGTTTCTAATGAAAAGAAGAGTCTGGAAGTCTTTGTTTTTGATGTAGATGTGTTCCAGAATTTCTCTTATAATGTTGAAAGTCTGCTGATCCTTAACGGTTGTGAAGAGCTCTTCCAGATCATCTTGAAGAGTCGGATTTTCGCATCCCCTGAAGAATAAAGACCATATTTTCCGTTTGTTTTTGGGTCCGAAATTAAGATAATAGTCCAATATAATCGAAATTCCTTCAAAAAATCCAGCTTTTATATATTCTCCCACTAAGAACATCAAAGCGGTTTTCTTGGTTGTATTCTTGCTCAGAATCTCGATTGAAAAGTCTTTTTCAAGAAGCGAAAGAACGAACTGCTCTTTATCGTTATAAGAGGTTTCAGCTTTGTCGTATTTCCCTTCCTTATACAAAAAATAAAGCTCTTTCCAGAAGGAGGCACTTTCGCGTTTCAATATTTCATCTGTCATAAAAGATGAGTTGCTTTGTTTTATATATTCTATAAACAACTCAAAATTGTATTCGTTGTAATCAATAGAGGATTCTGTTTCAATATTGGTAAAATCTGCTTTGCCTTCAGACATCCTGAGATTTTCTTTTGCGGTAATATTGTCAGGATATAACTTTAGTATTTCAGAAAATGTTTCGTTTGCTTTTTTTGCCTTGCCTGTTTCTCTTAGAATCATAGCAAGTTTGGTAAGGTATGAGAGAGATATACGTGATTTTGCCGATTTAGTCATGTCTGCAATTTGAGAAACCACAAGATTTGATCCTGCTGCATCTTTTGTCTTTGCAAATATCTTTTCCAGGTAGAAAAGAGTCGGCAGGTGTTCAGGTTCTATTTCAAGAAGTTCTCTGAAACACTCAGTTGCACGGGTCAGGTCTCTGATGTTTTCGTAAAAAATTGTGCCGTTTTTGTAGTAGAGATTGGCAATTTCTGAAATATCCTTTGAAATATCGATCTCTTTGAAGTTTACTTCGGTTAGTTTTTCCCAGTTTTTTGTTTTATAGTATATTTTTCCGAGTTTTTTTATTGCTACAAGATTTTTAGGAGCAATATCAATGATTTGCAACAGATAACTTTCTGCTTTTCCGAGATCTTGAGTGCAGTTTAAGCAGCAGTCGGCAAGTTTTTCGAGTATTTTTATCTGTTCTGAGTCTTCGAAAGCACTTTTAAGTTCGTATTCAAGAAGTTCCATGTAGCGCTTATAGTTTTTCGCTGCAAATGATAGTTCTGCCAATGCTCTTGCTGCTTCGAACGAATAGCGTGCGGCGATGCTTTTTTCAAAGTATTCGACAGCTTTGGTGTGATCATTCAGTCTGTTTTTGAATATTTCTCCGGTTTTATAAAAGAATAATGCCTGGTTTGCGGTGTTGTTTTCTCTGTCGGCAAGCATTGAATAGAGCGAAGCCAGTTTATCCCAAGATCCGTTTTCTTCATATATTGCAGCAGCTTTTGAAAGTGAAAACGTGCAGTTTATAGGATCTTCTTCTACTACGCTTCGGTATATTTCGGCAGCAAAATCAGGGAGCTCCAGCTTGTTTTCGTAAAGGTCTGCAAGGAGTTCCAAATACATTGTTTTTTCTGCGCCAACAGCTTTTTTTGATGACATTTTGTAAAATTTTCCGACAAGATGCCACTTTTTGTATTTGTAAAGAACAGGTGCGATTATGTTGAGAATGAAGACTGAATCGGTGTTTTCCGCGAGAGCTGAAACGGTTTCTTCGAGCTTTTCTTCAATGTTGTTTTTGTAGTAGTAGCAGAATTCTACAAATTTTACTGTCGTGAACGAAACTGAAAGCGAACTTTCGGTGACTTTTTTGGTAAAAGCGGCAACGTTTTCAGGTGAAATGCCGCTGTACTGCATGATGTAGAATTTCAGAATCTCGAAAATGAAGGGGTGGAGATCAGATTTTTCGAAAACTTCAAGCATTAAGGAGAAGGCTTTGCTGTAATTTCCCGATTTTTCGGCTTTGACAGCTTCAAAAAAGGATGCGCAAAGCGATTCTGTTGTTCCGGTGTCTGTGATTTCATGCGGAGCTTTGTCGTAAAACGAAAGTATGAGGTCGGCCACGGGATCGGATTCTGTCAGATTGTTTCTTATTTCAGCAATAAGATCTTCATCGGTATTGCCTGTTTTTATCAGAAGAAATATCAATAAATTCAGATAGTTTTCTTTGCTTATCGAAGAAGCCGCGCTTTTGAGCTTTTCAAAAAGTCCGTATTCGGAAGGATCAGAGAGAAGTATCGTGAAAAAAAGTTCCAGTTCATCTTTTCCTTCAATAGTTCTGAGGGCTTCGGCTGCCGATAGGGAAGTGAGAGCTGACGGAAAGAAGTTTTCTGGTAAATGCCCTGACAAAGTTTCAAGCGGTTTGAAAGTGCCGCGTTTTTCTTCGATTTCTTCAATTTTCGGCAGAATGTGCCTGAAATTCAAGTGCACATTTTCAAGAGTCGAATCGTTTGCAATTACGATCTTTTCCATGAAACCCTCCGCATCTAATTTTATATTCGCCGCAAAATAATATTAAACTTCTTCAGTTATGCAAGATTTACTTGAATTTGTAACCGACCTTCGGTAAAAAGCGTCCGAAAGTGTTGTTGTTACTTTTTGCAGAGGTTTTTATGAAAAATTTTGCTGATAAACTTATAAAGTTCCGCGCTCTTATTATTGCTGTTTTCATCGTTGTTTCTTTAGTAATGGCAATCCCGCTCAAAGACAGCGAAGTTGATCCGGATGTTGAAAATATGCTTCCTGACTATCTGAAGATTCACCTTAAAGAGCTGGAAGAAAAGTTCGGCGGAATGGAAATAGTTTTTGTCGTTGTAGAGGACAAAGATGTGCTCAGGCCGGCGGTTCTTGCTCAGATAAATGCGATAAGCGACGCTTTGAAGGAAATCAAGGATATTGAGAAAGTTAATTCTATTCCGATGGTTGACGATGATCCTTTTGCCGATGAAAAGCCGGCAGAGGGAACTCCTGAAGAGCTTGCCCAGCGCGAAGAACTCCGCAAAATGCTCAAAGGCAACGATATGGTTATGCGCACTCTGATCAACGATGACTTTACTGCGGCAACAGTCCTTGTAAGAATGAAAAACAACGGTAAAGGTCTTGAAATAACAAGAGAAATCCGTGAAACAGTGGTAAAGGTCGAAGGCCCTGGAAAAGTTACTCTCGGCGGTCTTCCGGTTATAAAAGAGCATATTTCCGAAGATGTTCCGAAAGATATGGCGGTTTTCATGCCGCTCGGACTTTTGATTATGCTCGGAATCCTTTTCATCAGTTTCAAGCAGCTGCGCGGCGTTATTTTGCCGTTTTCTGTCGTAATCATGTCAATACTCGTTTCGATGGGGCTTGTTCCGCTTCTTGGCTGGAAAATGACAACTGTCACGATAATTCTACCGGTAATTCTGATTGCTATTGCCAACGGTTACGGTATCCATATTATAAGCCGTTATCAGCTTCACAATATGGAGGCAAACGGCCAAAAAAGCGCGGAAGAACTTGCCAAGGCTGTTTTTTCCGACATGACGGTTCCTGTTATCCTCACCGGTGTCACGACAATTGCAGGAATGCTCTGCCTTATGACCCACACTGTCGTTCCTGCGGCGCAGCTCGGAATTCTTTCTTCAATCGGCATTGCTTTTGCGCTCATGGCTAGCATATTTTTTATTCCGGCTGTTCTTTCGATGATGAAAGTTCCAAAGCCTGTAATTAGTAAGGAAAATCGCCCGGCAACAGAAAAACTCCTTATAAATGTTGCGGATTTTGTTTCAAAGCACCCGAAAGCTCTTTTGATTTCAAGCGTTGTATTGACAGTTGTCATGGCTTTCGGAATCCCGAAGATCGTGGTCGATTCGAACCTTGCGAGCTACTATCCGAAAGGGCATCCGGCGCAGGTAGCATCTCAGCTTATCAACGATAACTTTGGCGGCTCGCAGATAATAAGCGTAAATGTCAAAGCTGACATCAAAGATCCTCAAGTGCTTAAAAAAATTGATGAAGTCGAGCAGACAATAAACAAAAACCCGAATGTTGGAAATACTCTTTCAATCGCAAAACTTATAAAACTGGTCACGAAAGGTGCTTATCAGCCTGGCGAGAAAGGGTTCGGTGAAATTCCCGAAACCAAAAATGCGGTCGATTTCTTCCTTACGAAATACAACGAAATGGCCGATCCGGACGAGCTTACCAAACTGGTAAATCCCGACTTCACGCAGGCCCAGATCATCGTCCAGTTAAAAAGCGAAAGCAGCGAAACGATAAAAAAAGTGGTCATAGACACCCAGAAACTTATCGAAAACGAGCCGATTTTCTCAGAAATCACAGGGTCGGGCGTAATGTTCAAGGATCTCATCGACAGCGTTATTGACGGCCAGATTATATCGCTTCTTCTTTCGTTCATTTCGGTTTCCATTCTTGTCATGATCCTCTTCAAATCGATCGTTGCAGGAATAATCGCAGGTGTTCCGCTCGGAGTTTCGCTTGTCCTCATGTTCGGAGTTATGGGCTTCACCGGAGTCACGCTCGATATCGCTACGGCGCTTATTTCATCGATAGTTATCGGAGTAGGAGTTGACTACACAATACACTTTTTGTGGCGTTACAAAATCGAAATGCAGAAACACGGCGACACGACTGAAGCTGTTCGTCACACGCTCCAGACAACAGGCCGCGGAATCATTTTCAACGCCGTCAGCGTCATGGTCGGCTTTGTAATCCTGCTTATAAGTTCGTTCCTGCCGATACGGTATTTCGGTGCGCTGATTGTTCTCAGTATTGCGGTATGTCTTGTCGGTTCGATGGTTCTTCTTCCTTCGATCTGTATAATTTTCAGACCCAAATTTCTTGAAAAGAAGTAAACGCGGATCAGAGTTAATTTTTTCTGGTATTTTTTTTACTAAATATTAGGATATTGCCCATGTTTGTTGTTGGAACGCCTGTTTTTTATATCGCCCTTTTGTTTTTAGGGCTCTTTTTGATTCTGAAAAAATTTTTTAAAGGAACTGCATTTAAAGTTGTCGGTATAAATTTTATTGTTATTATTTTTCTTGTCGCCCTCTTTGATTCGGTTGCGGCAATGCTTTTCAGCCACGCTGATCCTTTCAGAATTTCTGACAACTTCTATCATCACGGACTTAAGGCTATGGCCAACGAAAAGACTTCGTGGAAAAGTGACGGGGTTTCTTTTTATCAGGTTTATACGAATTCCCTTGGTTTTCTTGACGAGATAAACCGCGAAGTTCCGATGAAAAAAAGCGGAAAGCGCATTCTCATTTTGGGTGACAGTTTTATGGAAGGTGTCGGTTATCCGTGGCATCAGACTGTTGCCGGCATAATTTCCGACCGCTTCAAAAAGCAGGATGTCGAGGTTCTCAACGGGGCGGTTATAAGTTATTCGCCGAAAATATATTATCTCAAGCTCAAACATTTCCTCGAAATGGGACTTGAAATTGATGAACTCTATGTTTTTATTGATATTTCCGACATTATAGACGAAGTTGTCTACGACTATTTTGTGCCGAAGGAATTTTCAGAGTCCGAGCTGAAATGGCAAGAGCTGGACAATTTTTTCATAAAAGGTTCCTACATTTACAGAAGCACGAAAACAGACTATTTTGCGATGCAGCAGAATCCTTACAACGAAAACAGTCCGTTTTGGGGCGGTCTCACGAATTTTTACGACCTGAAACCGAGGTGGACTTTTGACGAGAATGCAATGAAGCTTTACGGCGAAAAGGGTATCGCTTCCGCAAAAAAGCACATTGACCTGATCCGAAAAATATGTGAAGAAAGAGGGATAAAACTCCATATCGGCGTATGGCCGTGGGAAATTCAGGCTAAAAATAAAAACGGCAGAATGCAGTATGATCTCTGGAAAGAGTATACTGATAAGTATCGTATTGATTTTATTTCGCTTTTTGATACTTTCGAAGCGATGTCTGATGACGAAATTTCTTCTATTTTCATAAGAAGCGACATCCACTGGAATGATAAAGGGAACGCAATTGTTGCGGATTATATCTGGCAGCATATTAAATAATTCAGGGGGGAAAAATGAAGTTGCTCAGTGAAATCAAAGGTGAAAAGATCGTAGAAACGATCGAAAAACTTGTAAAAATCCCGTCTCCGACCGGTTTTACCGGCAAAGTAAAGGATTTTCTTGTCAAAAACGCAGAAAAGAAGGGGATTTCCTGCACTGTTACCAAAAAAGGTGCTGTGATTTATTCTTTCGGTCCTAAAGATGTTCCCGGAACGTTTTTTGCTGCCCATGTAGATGCTCTCGGAGCTATCGTAACAGATGTAGACGATGATGAAAACAGAGTTAAAATCACAACGGTCGGCGGTTATCCGGCACTTTACATAATTGGTGAAATATGCACGATTCATACCCGTAAAGGGAAAGAGTATATTTCCACTTTCATTCCGAATAATCCCGCTGTTCACGTAAATTCCAAGCTCAAAGAGATGGTTCCCGATTTTGACAACTGCTCGCTTAGAGTCGATCTGACGCTCAAAAAAGGTGAAAAACTCAGCGATTTTATTTCTGTCGGCGATTTTGTTTCGCTTGACTGTGGTTTCAGATATGTTGACGGCTATGTAAATTCGCGTCATCTTGATGACAAGGCTTCTGCCGGAATATTTGTTTATCTGTCAGATATTATTAAGAAAAATGAGAGTAAACTTAAAAGCAGGATTTCATTTTTCTTCAACGTTACAGAAGAAACGGGGCAGGGTATTGCCGCTACTCCTCAAGGCGATGACCTCATTGTTGTAGATATGGGTGTTGTCGGCGGCGGAACGGCCGGCAGCGAAAAGTGTGTCAGTATCTGTGCGAAAGATTCGTCCGGCCCTTATAATTACGATCTTACGACTGAACTTATAAACCTTGCCGAGAAAAACAAAATTGCTTACAAAACCGATGTTTTCCCGTTCTACGGTTCGGATGGTTCGGCACTTCTGCGCTCTTGTAGCGATACGAGAGTCGCTCTTATCGGTCAGGGTGTAGACGCAAGCCACGGATACGAAAGAACGCATGTCGAAGGTCTTACTGCGACGGCTTCTTTAATTCTTGCGTATATTTTCGGTTAAACCATGAAAAGGCCTGACGGTTCGCTCATAAGTTTTATGAGCAATCTTGTAAAAAAGAACGGCGGTATCAACTGCGCACAGGGAATTCCCGGCTTCAATCCGCCAGAAGAGTTGATAAATGAATTGATTTTTGCGGCAAAGCAGCCAATTCACCAGTATCCGGCAGGTAACGGAAACCCGAAACTGCGCGAACTTATCGCATCGGGACTCAGCGGAAACTGCGGACTTGCGGCTGAAAATGTTCTTGTCACAAACGGTGCAACAGAAGCTATTTCGCTGATATATCTCTATTTGAGACAGAAAAACAGCGGAAGTTTCACCGTTTTGTCTTTTGATCCGGTTTATGAAAGTTACGCAAATCTGCCCAAAATTTACGGTGACCGCTTTGTGTGCGAATATCCGGATGAATCGGGTTCTTTTGATTTTAATTCAATCGAAAGCCGCATAAAAAGTGAAAAAGTAAACCTGGTTTTGCTTTGTTCTCCAGGAAATCCGCTCGGAAAAATCTGGAAAAAAGAGGAAATCACTGCGCTTTACGAAATATGCAGAAAGTGTGGTGCAAAACTTGTTTTTGACGCGGTTTACAGTGACCTTTACTTCGGGGAAAAACCTTATCTTCCGTTTGATTTGGTCGGCGACACTCTTTTTGTAGTTTCCGCTTTCTCGAAAATGCTTTCAATCACAGGATGGAGAGTAGGGTATGTCATTGCCGGAAAGGATCATATCGAGAGTATGGCGAAAATTCACGATTACACAGGGCTTTGCACGCCGTCTGTTCTTCAGATTGCAATCGCTGAATATCTTGAAAAGAATGATTTCGGCAAAAATTATCTCTCAGCTTTGCGCGGAAAAATAAAAGAATCGTTTGAAACTATGTATCCTGTGCTCGACAAAAGCGGTTTTACGATGCCTTCAATCGACGGCGGATATTTTGTCTGGGCAAAGATTCCTGAAAAATTCGACGACAGCTTCAAATTTGCGATGGATTTGTATGAAAATCAGAAAGTCGGCACGGTTCCCGGAATTCATTTCAGTGATAAGGGGAATAATTTCGTAAGAATAAGCATTGCAAAACCGGCTTCTGAAATTGCCGAAGCCGCTTCAAGAATTGCAGATTTCGTAATTTAGTAGCCTTGAGAACAGCCTTCGTCAACGATACCGTTGCAATTGTTATCGGTATTGTCGCCGCAGACTTCCGGTTCAGGAATGCACGCATCAGGATCAGGGCAGCCTTCGTCGATATCTCCGTCACCGTCGTTATCCTTGTTGTCGCCGCAGATTTCGTATAATCCAGTACCGCAGTCGATGCCGTCATCAATGATGCCGTTGCAGTCGTTGTCGATGTAGTCGCATATTTCAACGCCGTCGTTGGTCGGTTCGCAGGTGACCTGGCAGGCAACTTTGACCACGATGTTTACGTTCGCCGCTTCCGGTGCTGCATTAACATAGTTTTTGAAAGTGTCGCAAGATGAGCCGTTCAAAGTTACGGTGTTTTCTGTTGCGTTGAATGTCCAGCCGTTTGTATCGTCTTTGTCAACGAGAATGGATGTGCCGTTGTTGTTTATTTCAACGCTGATTCTTGATGTGTCGGAATCATCCTGAAGTACAACAGGTGCTGTGCAGGAAACGATTGCAGATGAAATAGAATCGAGAGCCGCGATAATTGAGGGCGTGTCTGTAATAGAATACCATGTGCCTGTGCCACCGGCATTTGCCAGCTCTTGCATATTTCCTGTGTTTACACCAGAAAATCCCATATAATAAACTTTTACGCCGGTAGCGGCAAGGTTTTGCGTGGCTCTTATTGTTCCGGCAAGGGTTGGACCTCCTGTATTTTCGAAATCGGCATCTGTTATTACAACAACAGCTTTTGGTCTTTCGTTAGAGTATGTGTCATTCGGAAAATCATAATATTTATTGGCCATTACGGTTTCGAGAGCTCCAGGTTCGCCTTCCTCATTATTTGGATTTACGCTTATCGGGGTTCCGCCCAATGGAGCATATTCTGAGTCGCAGGCATTAAAATTGGAAAGTCCTGTACCTGTTCTAGGCTGCAAGTCAATACATTCGCCGAAATCGTCATAATATGTATCCCACATCAAACAAGTAAAAATTTCCAATGCACATTCTTCCCGGTAATTTCCTGGGAAAGTTCCCATTCCAACATTGAATTTTGTCGAAAAATCACTTGCTTTGGAATTAAGTGCGCTGAACAAAGCTGCCCAGCGGGTGGGGCCGTCGTCACAAACATCATAATAATCTAGTGTGCCATTGGGATCTGTGCAATAATCCATCGAACCTGATGCGTCAAGCATGAAGTAAACATTCGGTTTCAGAGGCACGCTTGTAACTTCTTCTCCGCCGCCGCATGATTCGGTGACAACTATGTTTTCGCATGCATCGCCGACATTGTTTCCGTTGTAATCAACCTGATTTGTATTGGCAATTTCAGGACAGTTGTCGCACGCATCGCCAATACTGTCGCCGTCGCTGTCAAGCTGATCTTCGTTTGCGACATTGGGGCAGTTGTCTTCATTGTTCGGTACGTTGTCGCCGTCAATATCGGGGTTGTAAATCGGACCTGCGCATACATCACCGACACCGTCGCCGTCTTCATCGGCCTGATCGATATTTGCAGCCATCGGGCAGTTGTCACATGCATCACCGATACCGTCACTGTCGCTGTCAAGCTGGTCTTCGTTCGGGGTGTCAGGGCAGTTGTCCAGAAGTGTTTCTACTCCGTCACCGTCAGGGTCGATCAAAGCTGGTTCGCATACATTGCCGACACCGTTTGAGTCAGAATCTGCCTGAGTTGCATTCGGGTGATTCGGACAGTTGTCGCATTCGTCACCTATACCGTCGCCGTCGCTGTCAAGCTGGTCTTCGTTCGGTTCAAGATAGCAGTTGTCCTTGCAGTCCAGAATACCGTCACCGTCACTGTCGATATCAGGAACGCTGCAACCGCATACGCCTGGCTCGGTTTTTTCAGGATTGTTGGGACATTCGTCAATGATATCACTATCTTCTTTTTCATCTTTGTCTGGTTCAGGTTCTTTGTCTTCGTCTGTTTTTTCTTCCTGATTATCATTGTCAGGAGTTTGTGAACCGTCGTTTACAACAGCTTCAGGGAGTTCATCATCTTCATCCGAGATTTCAACAGAGTCATCGTTTTTCGTTTCTTCGATGCTTTCTTCATTAGTTTTGCCGCTGTTTCCGCAGGAGATAAACAACAAAAATACTGCGACCAAGCACAATGTCTTCAACTTCATGATAGCCTCCTTTAAAAAATTAACCTGTTTATTATACAATAAAGCGAAGATTAAATCAATAGAACAATTAATAATTAGGTGGACTTTAGTAAAATTTTTTTTATAATCTCACGTTTGGAGGTGTTTTTTTGGGCAAGTTGCTTTTTTTCCTTAATTTATGCAAAAAAATATTTTTTTTGTTTGCAGTTTTCATTGTTTTTGCACTTCAGGGAAGCTTTTTTGTTTACCTTGAAAATTTGGTTGCGTGCTTCCCTGTAACGATAATCACCACCCAGAAGGCGCCGGTTGAGCAGGTACTTGATATGATGACAGTCTGTTCCCTTTCGGTAGAGAGCGAGCGTATGACTTTTGATTCATCTATTTTCAACCACTATGAAACCCTTCCTGTGAAAGAAATTTATCTTTATTCGATGAAGATTCCTTACTCTGAGTGGAGCGGGATCAAAAATATGGAAGATGTGATAACAGAAGCTAACCCGTATGTTGAAGATGTTGTTTCCCTGTATGCCTCTTCAAAGATCAAATTTCAGCTTCTCTCTTTTGTTTTCACCATGCTACTCGGCATTTATTTTGTTTTCAGAATTGCTGAATCAAAGAAAATGACAAAAAAACAATATTTGTTTGTTTTTGCAATAATATTAATCTCTTATGCTGTTTGTTCCGCTTTGCTGCTAATTTCTTGTCCGATGGTTGTCATGCCGCTTTCGGCAGTTTCCGCAGGAGTTCTGTTTGCTGCTTTTGTAATTGTTTCCCTTATAACTTACAGACTTTCAAAATGGTGATGATATGAGGAAGTTTTTTTACATTCTGCTTTGTGCTTTCTTTTTTGTTTCATGTTTTTCGCATGGTAATAATTTCAAACCAGTTGCGGATATTACTGATACCGGCGACACTGTTTCTGACGACACTGGTGATACAGTTACCGATACCGGAGATACTGTTACCGATACCGGTGACACCGTTCCTGACGATGTTGATACTGTTCCTGATGATGTTGATACGGTTCCTGATGATGCCGATACCGTTTCTGACGATATTGATACGGTTCCTGACGATAGCGATACTGTTCCTAATGACGGCGACACCATTTCTGACGATATCGACACAGATGATGACGATGATACTGATGATGATTCAGATTATCAGGAAGAATTTGATGATTTTGACGGTGAAACTATTCAAATCAGAATCGTGACCGGTAATATCACGAGCGGCAACAATCAGTCCTATGATCCGGGACACGGAATAAGGATTTTTCAGGCTTTGAAACCAGATATCGCGCTTGTTCAGGAGATGAATTACAAAAATAATTCGGCAAATGACTACAAAGAATTCGCCCAGGAGATCGTAGGAACGAACTATTACGCAGTTGACAGCGCAGATTATGATATTCCGAACGGTGTTGTGAGCAAATATCCTATAAAATCAAGTGGTTATTGGGATGATCCTAATATCGATAACCGAGCTTTGATGTGGGCCGTTGTCGATATTCCAGGTGAAAAAGATATTTTTGCGATAAGTGTTCATCTTCACACAGATCCTGCTTCTGATCAAGTCAAGGCAGCACAGGTTATTGTTGACGAAATCGGAAAACTCGAATCATCAAATTCCGGCAGATATTACTATGTTGTAGGCGGCGATTTCAATGGAACAAGTGCCGTATCTTTAAACGGATTCGGCAAAAACAACACTTTTTATATCAGTGATTCCGATCCTGTTGATGAAAAAGATAACTGCAATACAAACAGGAACAGAAACAAGCAGTACGATTTTGTTCTGGCGGACTACCATCTGCATGAATTTCAAGTTCCCGTGGTTTATTATTCGTCAGAAGATGCAACAGAAACAAAGACTTATGAAAACGGACTTGTTTTTGATACGCGTGTTTATGATGAAAGCGAACTTAATGAATATTTTTATCCGGCGCAGACAAATGATTCTGGCGCTTCAAGTATGCAGCATATGGCTGTAGTCAAGGATTTTCTTATAAAATTGCCATGAATAGATACGAAATACCCGAAAACAGATTTTTGAATTTTTACCATTTTGAAGTAACTACTTCGACAATGGATGAATGCGAAAATCTGATAAAATCGGGTGTTCGCAGCGGAATCGTTCTGGCCGATTCACAGACTTCAGGACGCGGAAGAAACGCAAAAAAATGGGTGTCCGTTGCCAACGGAAACATCTATCTCTCGTTTTTTGATGTTATTAATGAAGTTTCTCCGATAAACCTTATACCACAGAGGTGCGCAGTCGCAGCATATTCGGCGGTTTCGCAGTTTGTGAAAAATGCAGAAGTTAAGATAAAATGGCCGAACGATATATTTGTTGGAATGAAAAAAGTGTCCGGAATTATTGCAAAAACGATGCTTTTTGAAGGAAAAAGGTTTTATATCTGCGGAATCGGGATCAATGTTTTTCCGCCGGAAGAAAACGGTCAGAAATTTGTCTGGGAGCCGACAGCGGTTTCAGAATACTGCGAAGTTTCGACGGAAGAGGTTTTAAATGCTCTCATCAAAGGTGCCGACTTTGCTTTTTCTGCCGGAAGTGCTGAAATTATAGATACTTACAAGCATAATATAAATTGGATGCTTGAGCGGAAAATTGTTTTTTCACAAGATTTAGTCCACAATGAAAAAGGGAAAATTATCGGATTTTCGGATGATTTTTCAGTTGTTAAAATTAAAACTGAGAACGGAATCGAAGAGCTTTCAGCTCTCTCGATTTTATCTTTAAACTGAAGGGGGAGTATGAGCCGCTTTAAAACAAAAACAATACATCATTTAAATATTGTGATTCTTATTGTCCTTTCTATTTTATTAAACTTTTTTCTTTCCGGTCTGGCGCGTCGTCTTGAACTGCCGCTCTATCTGGATACTATCGGAACTGTACTTGCCGCGATGCTCGGAGGAAATCTTGCAGCCGTAATAGTCGGATTCTTTTCAAATGCTGTCAATGCAATTTACGATATTACGAAGCTGTATTACGGTATAATCAGCATTCTGATCGGTGTTTTAGCCTCTATTTTTCACACAAAAAGATTCTTTGAACATCCAATGAAGGTTTTGCTTGCAATAGTTATTTTTGCATGTATCGGCGGCGGGCTGGGTTCATTTTTTACCTATTTTCTTCAGGGTTCGGATTTCGGAGCCGGAATTTCCGCTCCTTTGTCTTCCGCAATATACAGCATGACGGGTTCCTCAAAGTTGTTTTCAGAGTTTTGTGCCGATATCATCATCGACTTTTTTGACAAAACGCTGGTAGTGGCGGTTGCAATCATCATCTATCGCATGATTCCCGATTTTTACAAAAGATATACCAAATGGGTTTTTCTTTTCTCACCGGCCCCGTCGAATGAGGATAGCGAGCACCGGGGCGAGATCAAGCGTTCTCTCCTGAGAAAAGTCATTGTAATGGTCATTGTCGCCGAAATACTTCTCGGAACTCTGGCCACTGTCACCGGTTTCATTCTTTACAGGCAGGTGTCGGTAGGGAAGTTTACCGATATCGCTCAGGGAGTCACCAAAGCGGCATCTATAGTTATTGATGCTGAAAGGATTGACGAATTCATTGAAAAAGGGCGAAATGCGAAAGGTTACAATGAAATAGAAAAAAATCTTTACGGAATAAAGGAAAGTTTTCCGCAGACGACCTATCTTTACGTCTACAAAATTCTTGAAGACGGCTGTCATGTCGTTTTCGATCTCGATTCAGAAGGTGTGGAGGCAGGCGAGCCAGGAGAAATTGTAGAGTTCGATCCGACTTTTGTTCCATATCTGCCTAAACTTTTCAAAGGAGAGGAAATCGAGCCGATTTTTTCCGACGACCAGTTCGGCAAACTGCTCACGGTTTACAGGCCGCTTAAAGGTTCGACTTATGTAGCGGCTGATATCGCGATTGACGAGATCGTGGCAGACGAGTTTAAATTTGTAATCAAGTTGCTCTCTGTGTTTTTTGGGCTTTCAATAATCATTATGAGTATCGTTCTTGAATTTGTAAACCGTGGGATCGTATATCCCGTAAACCGCATGGCCTCCGCATCAATGAAATTCGCCTACAGGTTCGAGCATGACGGAGAAGCGGCTTTTAAATTCATGGAATCGCTGAAAATACGCACTTTTGACGAAATAGAGAATCTTTACAAATCGATCTTGAAGATGTGCCGGGATCTGTTGAATTACATCAAACAGCTGAGTATTCAGAACAAGCGCATAACCAGAATGCAGAACGAAATTATTATAAACTTTGCAGAAATGGTCGAAGCGCGCGACAACAGCACAGGTAACCACATCAAAAAAACGGCATTTTATGTCGAGGCGATAGCGAAGGAACTCAGGAAAAACGGAAGATTTACAGAGATTCTGACTGATGCCTATATTGCCAAGCTCAAACGCTCGGCACCTCTTCACGATATCGGAAAAATTGCTGTTCCCGATTCGATTCTGAATAAACCTGGAAAACTGACTGAGGAAGAATTCGAAATAATGAAGAGTCATGCGATAGAGGGGCAGAAAATACTTAAAAAAATCGAGGCTAACGCAAGTGATTCTATGGATGACGACTACTTGAAAGAATCGATTGAAATGGCGCTTTATCACCATGAAAAGTGGAACGGAGCAGGTTATCCCAACGGACTGAGAGGCGAGGATATCCCTCTTTCCGCAAGGATCATGGCCGTTGCTGATGTTTTTGACGCACTTGTGGCTGAGCGTGTCTATAAAAAGGCAATGCCGTATGAAAAAGCAATGGAAATAATTCTCGAAGGGGCTGGAACGAGCTTTGATCCGGTTATTGTCGAAGCCTTTTCACATATTGCCAGGGAGCTTTACGACAAGCGCACTGTACTTGAATAATAATCTGAGATTTCAGGGGGTTAGGATGACAAACAAAAAGTCAACAAAGTGGAAAAGTTTCGGAAATGCTGTTTTGTTTGTTTTTCTGACTCTTTTAATCAACATAGTTCTTTCAAAGATCGTGATTGCTCTGAACCTTCCGCTCTATTTCGACTGCGTCGGAACGCTTCTTGCTGCAATGATAGGAGGAAATCTTCCTGCCGTCATAGTCGGTTTTTTCTCGAATGTTATTAACGGATTTTCTGATATCGCGACGCTTTACTACGGCATAATCAGCATTCTTATAGGTGTCGCTGCCGCTATTTTCCAGAAGAACGGCTTTTTCAAAACTCCAGGCAGAATAATTTTAACTATTTTTGTTTTTGCGTTTTTGGGCGGCGGACTCGGCTCGATTCTCACATACTTCCTTTTCGGCTACGATTTCGGTGAAGGAGTTTCGGCTCCTTTGGCTGTTCTGATACACAGCCAGCTCGGGTTTTCAAAGTTTTTCGCCCAGCTTTCAACTGATTTCCTTTTGGATGTTTTTGATAAAACGCTCGTCGTTGTTGTGGCACTTTTTATTTCAAAATATATTCCGCAGATTTACAAAAAATATATCGGCAGGATTTTTCTTTACGATGCCGATCCGAAGAAACCTGAATACGAAAAATTTCTCGACACGAATCTTATCAAGCGTTCCCTTCTTAAAAAAGTCGTAGTAATGGTTATCATTGCCGAAATTCTTCTCGGAGCTCTCGCCAGCACTACGGGTTACATTCTTTACAGCGATGCCTCTGTCGGAGAATATGCCGATATTTCAAAAGGTGTTTCCAAGGCTACATCTGTTGTTGTTGACGGCGACAGAGTTGACGAATTTCTTGAAAAGGGAAGGGCGGCGGAAGGTTATGATGATATCGAAAAGAGACTTTACAAGATCAAAGAAACATTCCCGCATGTCATGTATCTTTACATCTACCGCATCATGGAAGACGGTGCACACGTTGTTTTTGACCTTGAATCTGAAGATCATGAGGACATAAAGGCTGTAAAAGCGGATCAGCCCGGTGATGTGACAGAGTTCGACGATACCTTTGCCGATGTGAAAGAGAATCTGATACGCGGTGAAAAGGTCGAACCGAGGATTTCCGATGACGAATTCGGCTGGCTTTTCACGAGCTATGAGCCTCTGCTTGATTCCAACGGAAAGCCTGTTGCTCAGATCGGAGTCGATCTTTTAATGGGAGATGTCCGTGCCGACCAAGCAAAATTTTTCATAAAACTTCTTTCGATGTTTTTCGGACTTTCGATAATTATAATGAGCATTGTTCTCGAACTGGTAAACCGCGGCATTGTCTATCCGGTGAACAGAATGGCGGCTGCTTCGATACAGTTTGCCTACAATCTGGGACATGGTGTCGAGCGCGGCAGTAATCTGAAGGCAATTGAAGAGCTCAAGATCCATACTTTCGACGAAATAGAATATCTTTACAAAGCGATAATGAAAATGGGAGGCGATTCGCTCTCCTACATCGACCAGCTCAACAAACAGACCGAGCGGATCACGAATATGCAGGAAGAGATTATTGTCAACTTTGCAGAAATGGTTGAAGCGCGTGATATTAGTACCGGAAACCACGTCAAAAAGACGGCGTTTTACGTTGAAGCGATAGCGAAAGAACTCCGGAAAGAAGGAAAGTTCAAAGATATTCTCACCGATTCCTACATCAAAATCCTGAAACGTTCTGCTCCTCTCCACGACATCGGAAAAATCGCGATTTCTGACCTCATTCTGAACAAACCGGGAAGATTCACCGATGATGAATTTAAAATCATGCAGAGCCACACTACCGAAGGAAAGAACATTCTTACAAAAATCGAAGCCAACGCAAGCGATATGGATGAAGGCTACCTGAAGGAATCGATTGAAATGGCGCAATACCACCACGAAAAATGGGATGGAACAGGCTATCCGACCAAAATCAAAGGTGAGGAAATTCCGCTTGCGGCACGAATTATGGCTGTTGCAGACGTTTTTGATGCACTTGTCGCCGAGCGTGTCTACAAAAAGTCGTTCCCTTATGAAAAGGCAATGGAAATCATCACCGAAGGCTCAGGAAAGGCTTTCGACCCTGTTGTAGTTGAAGCGTTCACCCGCATTTCAAAAGAACTTTACGACGAGAGAACCAAACTGAACAACGAAGTAGTAACTCCGGAAAACAGCTAGAAAATATTATTGGTTCAGTTGCTGATATTTAAATCTGACAAAAATTAAAGAAGCTCTTTGAGCTGCTGAAGCTTTTCAACAAAGACTTTCTCGAACATTTTGTAAGGTGCGATATCGGTCATGTCAACACCAGCATCCTTGAGGATCTCGATAGGCGGCTTCGAGGTTCCTGCTTTCAAAAATCCGTTGATGTACTGCTCAGCCGGGATCTTGCCGCTTCTGACACCTTCAGCGAGCGAAAGAGCGCCGATAAAGCCGACGACATACTTGTAAACATAGTAGTTGTAGTAGAAATGAGGAACGAAAGCCCACTCGTTCTTGTAGAGTTCGTCGATCTTCATGAGGCCGTATTCTTCGCCGTAGTATCTGCTCAAAGTCTTGCCGTAAAGGTCGTTGAGGAATTCGGGTGTGAGGACTTCGCCCGCTTCGACTTTCTTGTAGATTCCGTCTTCGAATTCAGCGAACTGCATCTGTCTGAAAACGGTTGCTCTTGCCATTTCGATGAAGTGGTTGAGGAGGAATTTCTTTTCTTCCTTATCAGCAGTCGTGTCGATAAGGCGGTTTATGAGCATGATCTCGTTGAATGTGCTTGCAACTTCGGCGACAAAAATCGTGTACTGCGATTTTTCATAAGGCTGGAACTTGTTTGAATAATATGAATGGATCGCGTGACCCATCTCGTGAGCCAGTGTTGAAGCAGAATTGTAGTCGTCGATGTGGTTGAGGAGAACGTAGGGATGCGTGTCGTAAGCCATGCCTTCCATGTATGCGCCGCTGACTTTGCCCTCATTCGGATAGATATCGACCCAGCCGTTTGCGGGATCCATCGCCTCAGCTATTGCCTTTCTGTATTCGTCTGTCATGCAGGACATCGCTTCGTTGACGAGTTTTACGGAGTCTTCGTAGGTGTAGACTCTGCTGTTGCCGCCTTTTACCATTGTTGCATAAATATCGTGGTAACCCTGATCGGGAATATTGAGAACTTCCTTTTTGAGTGCCAGATATTCGTGAAGTGCAGGCAGGATGGCGCGGACATTGTCGCGCAGAGTGTAGAAGAAATTCGACGGAAGCTCGTTTTCCTTCATCTCCTTGTCGAGAGCGTCGGAATATTTTCTGATTTTCGCTACTGTCGCGTAGTATTTTGTCTGGTAGTGGAGCATCTTCGCAAGCGAATTTTTGTAGCTGTCGTAGGTCTTCCAGAAAACGTCGAAGATTTTCTTTCTCGTCTCGCGGTTGTCGCTCTGGCGGAATCTTGCGTAAGTCTGGATATTTGCTTCCATTTTTTCGCCTTCGAGCTCGATCTCGGGGAACTTCATGTCAGCCGAAGCGAAAGTAGAGTAGGTTTCGTATTCGCCGAGAGCAAGACCGCCGAACTCAGCCATGATCTTTTCTTCCGGCTCCGAGAGAGTGTGCGGCTTGTTCAGAAGAATAGCATCGAAGTATCTTGAAAAATCACTGAAATCGGGGTCGTTTCTGAAGCCGAGCAGCTTTTCTTCGCTGTAGGAGAGAAGTTCAGGTTCCATGAAAGAGCTTGCGGCCGCCATTTTTGTCATAGCCGCAGCCGCCATGCCTGAAAGTTCCTGCCATTTGCCGACGCTCATGTCTACATCGCGGTTTCTGTCAGCGTAGCACTGAAGTTTTGCGCCTCTTCTCATCGCGTCGCTTGAGATCTTGAGAGCTTTGAGAAGAGTTTCCTTTTCACCGAGTTTTCCGGCGAATTTCACGATTTCGGCAGTGTCTTTTTCGAGGCACTGGAACTCGTTTGCGACTTCTTCTTCATTTTTGTAAAGGTGGCTCGTCTGCCAGCAGTTTTTCGGGTCGACTTCATTTCTTTTCAGCATTTTTTTCCTCCAAATCAAGTGTTCATAAACAAATTGCGGAGCATTATATTTTTTCTTGAGAAAAGCACAAACAAAACTACAATCGCGCGGTTTTGTTTTTTTAATGGAGAAAAAGATGGAAAACTGGACGATAGACAAAGTCAGAAGGACTTTTTTGGATTTTTTCAAAGCTAAAGGCCACACCGAAGTTGCAAGTTCGCCGCTTCTTCCGGCTGAAGACAATACTTTGCTTTTCGCGAACGCCGGAATGAACCAGTTCAAAAAGCTGTTTTTAGGGCTTGAAAAAAGAAGCTACACTCGTGCATGCAGTGCCCAGAAGTGCGTCAGAGCGGGCGGAAAGCACAATGACCTCGAAAATGTCGGCTTCACGACAAGGCACCACACTTTCTTTGAGATGCTCGGAAACTTTTCTTTTGGCGACTACTTCAAGGAAGATGCGATAAAATATGCGTGGGAACTTATCACGGAAGTTTTCAAACTCGACAAATCGCGCCTTTATGTCACGGTTTTCAGAGAGGATGACGAAGCCGAGCAGCTCTGGCTCAAGAATACCGACGTCGATCCGAAACATATTTTCCGCCTTGACGAACACGACAACTTCTGGGCAATGGGCGATACCGGCCCGTGCGGCCCGTGCAGCGAGATCCACTATGATCTGGGTGAAGGTTTCAAGGCCGAAAGACCTTTCTTCGACAACGGGATGCCCGATTTCGACTGCGGCAGGTTCGTCGAGATATGGAACCTCGTCTTCATGCAGTTCAACCGCGACGAAAGCGGCAAACTGACTCCGCTTCCCAAGCCGAACATCGATACCGGAATGGGGCTTGAGAGAATAACTTCGATACTTAACGGCAAACTTTCAAACTACGATATCGACATTTTCCAGGATCTGATCCGCTTCACCGAAAATCTGCTCGGAAAAACTGTTCCGGCTGAGCTCAGATCAAGCCTCAACGTAATCGCAGACCATGCGAGAAGCACATCATTCCTCATTGCCGACACGATCACGCCGTCAAACGAGGGCAGGGGATACGTTCTCCGCAGGATCATGCGCAGGGCAATCAGACACGGTCACAAACTCGGTTTCAACGAGCTTTTCTTCTGGAAAGTCTGCGGCGAAGTCATCAGGATCATGGGAAACCACTATCCGGAACTTGTCGAGAAGCAGGAACTCATCCTCAACATCGTCCGCGACGAGGAAGCTCGTTTCAGACAGACTCTTGACAAAGGTCTTGCACTTCTTGACGACGGTTTGAAAGAGATGCAGGCAAATGGCAGAAAGGAGTTCCCCGGCGAGCTCGTCTTCAAACTTTACGATACCTACGGATTCCCGTCAGACCTCACCGAAACGATCCTTGAAGAGAAAGGTTTTTCCTTCAATCAGGCTGAATATGAGAAGGCGATGCAGGAGCAGAAGCAGCGCGGAAAGGCTTCATGGAGCGCTAAAATGGATTCCCAGAAGCTTTCTGCTGTTAAGGAACTGCTTGACGGCGGCATGAAAGAGCCTGTTTTCAAAGGCTACGACACGGAAGAGTGTGAAGGAAAAATAGTCGCGCTTTTTGACGATGAATTTACGAAAAAAGAGAGCGTAAGCTACGGAAACTGCTACGCAATCTTTGATCCGATAGTTTTCTACGCAGAGTCGGGCGGACAGCTTGCCGATAACGGAAAAGTTATGAAAAACGGCAAGATCGCGGCGAAAGTTCTTGATGTGATAAAAGTCCACGATGTAAAAGTCGCTAAACTCGAAGTTCTCGATGTTCTGAATACCGGCGACACCGTTCAGCAGGAGCTTGACCACGAAAGACGCTCTGCAACAAGGCGCAACCACTCGGCAACACACCTTCTGCACCGCGCTCTGAAGATGGTTCTCGGAACGCACGTCAACCAGGCTGGTTCACTGGTCGGCCCCGACAGGCTCCGTTTCGACTTCAACCACTTCCAGGCTGTTACGAAAGATGAACTCAAACGTGTCGAAACCGAAGTAAACCGCATGATCGAGGCGAACTCTCCGCAGAATACGGTCGTAAAAGGGATCGAAGAAGCCAAAAAAGAGGGTGCGATGGCGCTTTTCGGCGAAAAATACGGCGAAAATGTCCGCGTCGTAACGATGGGCGAAAGCAAGGAACTCTGCGGCGGAACGCACGTCAGAGCAACGGGCGACATCGGTCTTTTCAAGATTGTGAAAGAAGAAGGGATCGCGGCTGGAGTCCGCAGGATCGAGGCTGTGACAGGGCTCGGTGCGCTCGCTCTTTTCCAGGAATATGACGAAACGATAACTTCGATCGCCGAAATGACGGGCAGCGAGAAGTCGCTTGTTGTCAAAGGAGTAGAAAAGCAGATCGATACCGCAAAACAGCTTTCCCGCGAACTCAAGGAAGCCGGTAAAAAACTCGCAGCGATGCAGACCGCTTCGCTAGCTCCGATCTGCGAAAAGGATGGAACCAAAATTTTTGCGGTAAATTCGGGCAAAAACCGCGCCGAATCGCTTGAACTCGTAGATTCGCTCAAGGCTAAGTTCGACAACGCCGTCATCGCGGTCGTAGGCGACGATGGAGGAAAAGCACTTGTCATAATTTCTGCGACTGGCGAAGCTAAAACCAAGTTCCACGCAGGAAATATCCTTAAAAACATCCTTGCAGAATTCGGAGGCCGTGGCGGCGGAAAACCCGATATGGCTCAGGGCGGAGCGTCGGCTGTTGATTTTAGCAAGTTCTCTGAATTATTGAAGAATATCTGATGATTCAGGGCGTAAATCCCGGCATTTTTCAATAACTCTTTCAAAAATTGCCTGCTCTTTTGATAAAGGAGGAAAAATGAAGTTTTCGGCTTTGATTTCTGTTTTATTCATCACTCTTTTTTTTGCGGCGTGTTCATCTGATGAAAACGAGACGGAGCAGGATATTCCGGCTTCTTCCGATGGCGATGCAATCAGTCAGGATGAAGATTTTCAGGAAAATGACAGCGATTCAAATCAAGTTAATGAAGAGCCTGACGAGGATAAAGATTCAGCTCAGACTGATGAAGAACCGGCGGAACCTGATGATGAATCGGAGAGCCTTATCGATCTTTCTTCTACTGAAACAGCGAACTGCTACATTGTAAAAACAGCAGGAAAATATAGTTTTGACGCTACTGTGCGAGGAAACGGCAAAAGAGTCGAAGGTGTTGATTTTGCTGAAGAAAAACTGACTCCCGCAAGTGCGAAACTTGTCTGGCAGAGTGATAAAAATTCTCTTTTGGATTTGCTTGAACTGAAGGACGGACGGATTTATTTCACCTCAAGAGGGAGAAGCGGAAACGCTCTGATTGCGGCACTTGATGAAGCAGGAAAGATAATCTGGAGCTGGCACATCTGGTTTCTGGGTGAAGAAATTTCAGAGCTTAAAACTTCAGGCGGCGTTATGGTGATGGATCGCAATCTCGGTGCGACTTCTCTTGATCCTGAATCTCCTGAAAGTCACGGGCTGCTTTATCAGTGGGGAAGAAAGGAACCCTTTCCTGCTTCTCCTGTCGTTTCGGGCGGAACGACATCAACTATGCCTGTACCGGTTTACGATATGGAAGGAAATGAAGTCGCTATTCAGGCTTCATCAAGGGAAAACGGCGAAAACAACACTCTCGAATATGCGCTTTCCCATCCGACCACGGTTTTGAGCAACAATTCACAGTATTCAGAGTGCCGCGACTGGCTGCGCAAAGAGTTTTCAAATCCGGCACTCTGGGGCGGAACTGATGGCGAAAAGAGCCTTTTTGACCCGTGTCCTGCTACTTACAGGGTTCCGAAAATAGGAACTTTCGATTTTTTCACATCAAGCGGCGGCTACGAGACCGATATAGCCGGATTTTCCGTCTATGACATCAATACTGACGGCGTAACTAACGAAAATGACTATAAAAATGGCTGGTATATTTTGCTTGATTCAACATCGGATTCATATTCCTATTTTCCGGCTGCAGCGCGCTACGACGGCTCTTATGCGATGCTTATGGGAAGCAAAGTCGGGCTGTGGGGCAACTACTGGTATGCTGATGCCGCCGGTGATGCGGAAGATTCTTTTGTTCCGTGCGGAGCTTACGCACTTGCATTCCAGTTCGGGGAGGAAATCTCGGCTTCTCCAAAGGCAGTCGGAGGACGTGCCGACGCTTATTCTGTCAGATGTATGAAAGAGTAGTTTGCGAGGTGTTATATGTTTTCAAAATTGATTGTAGCTCTAAATGCGATTTTTTTGGTAATCTTGCTTGTCACCGGAGTGCTTGCGGTTAAATCCTGGAGGGATAAAGTCGGTTTCGAGGATTCTTTGTCACAGGCGCAGCTGCGGATAAACGATCTTGAAGAGAAAATGCGCCATTCGGAGCATGCAACGCTTCATTTCGGAAAACTTCACAATATTCTGGAACTCGGGCTGGTCAATGTTGAGATTTCAGGAACAAAATTCATCAAAGAGCCGCTTCAGGAGAGCATTCAGAAAACATTTTTTCCGTGGAGCGACAACTATCGCGATTACTATGTCGAAGTTGCGACATTTTCGTTCGAAGCCACATACAGCGTTGATTTGCAGAACGTTTTTATCAAGGAAGATTCTGAAAAAGTTGTTGTTTACGGCCTCAAAGTCATAGGTCCGAAACGGACAAACGAGAAATGGAAAACTGAATATACCACGATAATCCGCTATCCCGCTAAAAAGATCAAAGATGCGAGCGGCAGAAAAATAGAGGTCCTCGATGAAACAAAGTATGAGGATGTAAAGGCGAAATACCGCAAAGAAGGATATGAGCAGTTCACGCAGCTCAGCAATAAGGCGAAGGAGGAGTTCTTCAACAACTGCGATCAGGGGCATGAAGTAGGGTATGTCAGCAAAATCGTGCTTGAAAACGCTGAAGGTTTCTTCAAAAGTCTCTTTGCCCTCCCGGATTCAAAGAAGAAAGTCGAGTTTGATTACGGTAACAAACCTGATTCAAATGCCATAAATTTCAAAGAATTGAAGATTCAGCTGGGAAATTAATGCTCCCACCTTTTAAAACAGCGCTATAATCTTATTTATAAGTTCAATATTGAATTTGTGGATTACTGGAAGTGCGCCGCTTATCCAAAGAATTATCGAGATAAAAAGCGCGACCATAAGAACTATGAGGAACTTTTTTTTCATAATTTCTCGCGGACGTATTTAACTGCGTTGGAGAAGAGTTTGAGACCGAGAGCTTCAGGCATTTTGTCCATTCTTGTCCATTCCGGATGCTGGGTAGAGTTGATGAAAACTTCGGGGTGGGGCATCATGCCGAGAACGTTGCCTTTTTTGTTGGTGATGCCGGCAATCGCGAGTTCCGAACCGTTCGGATTTTCGGGGTAGTGCTGCGTGATTTCGCCGTTTTCGTCAACATACTGGAAAGCAATCATGTTGCTGTCCTTTATCATTCTGAGGTCGTGCTGCTGCGCGATGAATTTGCCTTCGCCGTGGCGTATCGCGACATCAAAAATATCGATTCCTTCAAGGAAAGGTGAGGGGTTGTTCGGATTTGCCTTGATGCGGACCCATCTGTCCTCGTATTTTGCCGAATCGTTGTGGGTGAGGGTAGCGACCTGTTTTTTGAAAACTTCCTTTTCATCTCCCGGAAGAACGCCCATTTTGACGAGAGTCTGGAAACCGTTGCAGATTCCGATCACAAGTTTGCCGTCAAGGATAAATTTTTTGAGCTTTTCACCCATTTCTTTTTTGACTTTGAGCCCTAAAACTCTGCCTGAAGCGATGTGGTCGCCGAAAGAAAAGCCGCCAGGGAAAACCATGATCTGAAAATCATCGGGGTTGACTTCTCCGTTGACAACGCGGTTGACATGAACACGTTCGATTCTGTCTGCACCGGCCGCCTCGAAAGCCCAGCCAGTCTCGACATCGCAGTTGATCCCGTAACCAGTAAGTATCAATACGCTGACTTTTTCCATGAAATCCTCCAATAAAAAAACCGCGCGAATATAGCATATTCAAAGCCGATTGCAAAACTTTATCGTCACGGCGTTACGTCGTCACGTCGTTACGTTGTCGTCGTTACGTCGTCACATTGTTACGTCGTCACGTTTTTTCTTGTAATGTTTTAAAGAAAACTTGACTTTTAATTTTTAAATTTGAAAATTAATAGTTGATGCTTTTTTAATTTTAATTTTTGGAGATTGAAAAATGGAAATTAAAGTTCCGAGTTTTTATTGGCTTGATACTTGGGTTCTTGGTAACATAATTCAAATTGCTACACAAGATTTCTGCGAAAAGTATCTTGACAGGAAGAATGATCCCTGCGGCCGTCAGTATGACCAGATGACGCAGGCGGCGCGTTCTGTTCCCGCAAATATTGCGGAAGGTGTTTCCCGCCACAGCACATCGAAAGAAACGGAAATGAAGCTTTCCGATGTCGCCAGAGCGAGTCTTTCCGAACTCACGAACGACTACATCAACTGGATCCTGCGGCACGGCAGCTTCCCATGGTCGATAAAATCGACTGAATACAAAGAAGTTCAGGCAGTGCGAATGGAGCATCCGGACTATAAAGAAGATGTTCTCTATAACAGTTCTGTTCACATAATGGCTCAGAAACAAAAATTCGACCAATGGCTGACCGGCAATGACTCGCTTGTCGAAGCCAACTGCATCGTTATTCTCTGCCGAAGGCTCTCGATAATGCTTCGCAGACAGATAATCAACCAGTTCGAAACATTCAGGGAAGAGGGCGGTTTCACCGAAAAACTGACTGCGGAACGCCTTGCAAACCGAACCGAAAAAAGCGTGGAGGAAAACGCTCCGGAATGCCCTAAATGCGGCAAACCGATGATCAGACGAGTCGCCCAAAAAGGGAAAAATTCAGGAAAAGAATTCTGGAGCTGTTCCGCTTATCCGGACTGCAACGGAACAAAATCGATTGATTAATCGTCACGGCGTTACGTCGTCACGTCGTTATGGTGTCGTCGTCACGTCGTTTCGTCGTTACGATATTAAAGCAAAAAAAAGGCGGCTCGAAGGCCGCCCATGGGAAATTACATCATGCCGCCCATTCCGCCCATGCCGCCCATGTCGGGCATTGCGTGGTCGCAGCTGTCTTTCTTCGGAGCGTCAACGATGACTGCTTCGGTGGTAAGAAGGGTAGAAGCGATGCTTGCAGCGTTGGTAAGTGCGCTCTTCGTGACTTTCGTAGGATCGATGATGCCGTTTGCGATCATGTCCTTGTATTCATCTTTAGCAGCGTCGTAGCCGTAGTTCTCGTTCTTGTTGCAGAGAATGTTGTTGATCACGATGCTTCCGTCGATTCCTGCGTTAGCCGAGATCTGGCGGATCGGAGCTTCAAGCGCGCTCTCGATGATCTTTACGCCTGCTTTCTCTTCGTCGTTTTCGCATTTGATCTCTTTGAGGACTTCTTTGCAGCGGAGGAGAACTGTTCCGCCGCCTGCTACGATACCTTCTTCAACAGCAGCTCTCGTTGCGTGAAGAGCGTCGTCGACTCTGTCTTTCTTTTCCTTCATTTCGACTTCTGTTGCAGCACCGACGTTGATTACTGCTACGCCGCCAGCGAGTTTTGCAAGTCTTTCCTGAAGTTTTTCCTTGTCGTAGTCGGAAGTGGTCTCTTCGATCTGAGCCTTGATCTGTTTTGTTCTTGCAGCGATTGCCTCTTTCGAGCCTGCGCCGTCAACGATAGTGGTGTTGTCTTTGTCGATCGTGACTCTTTTTGCGGTTCCGAGCATCTGAACGGTCGTGTTCTCGAGCTTGTTGCCGATTTCCTCGCTGATGAACTGGCCGCCGGTGAGGATTGCGATATCTTCAAGCATAGCTTTTCTTCTGTCGCCGAATCCCGGAGCTTTTACAGCTGCGATGTTGAGAACGCCTCTGAGCTTGTTTACAACGAGTGTTGCGAGAGCTTCGCCTTCAACGTCTTCAGCGATTATGAGGAGAGGACGGCCCTGCTGAGCAACGCCTTCAAGAAGAGGAATAAGGTCTTTGAGGTTCGAGATCTTCTT
>DBYV01000001.1:57619-77938 GCA_002310995.1 bacterium UBP6_UBA1177
GTGTCCATTCCTTTTGCTTCTTCAACCGTGATGACGCCCTCTTTGCCGACCTTTTCCATAGCTTCTGCAAGGATGTTTCCGATCTCTTTATCGTTGTTTGCCGAAACTGTTCCGACACTTGCGATCTCTTCTTTCGTCGAGATCTTCTTCGTGATCTTGTCAAGTCTTTCAACGACTTTTGCAACGGCTTTGTCGATACCGCGTTTGAGCATGATCGGGCTGTATCCTGCGGTTACATATTTGAAACCGTCTTTTACGATAGCCTGAGCGAGAACTGCTGCGGTCGTGGTTCCGTCACCTGCAACGTCGTTCGTCTTCGATGCGACTTCTTTAAGAAGCTGTGCGCCGATATTTTCGATCTTATCTTCAAGTTCGATCTCTTTTGCGACCGTTACGCCGTCTTTCGTGATCTTCGGTGCGCCGAAAGATTTTTCGATTGCAACGTTTCTTCCTTTAGGTCCGAGCGTTGTTTTTACGGTGTCGGCAAGTTTGTTTACGCCGGCAAGGATCTTAGCTTTCGCTTCGTGGTCAAAAACAATGTGTTTTGCACTCATCTCAATTTCTCCAATTAAATATTGTTAATAAAATCAATCTCTTATTCAACAACTGCAAGGATGTCGTCTTCTCTGAGGATAAGGTGTTCCTCGCCGCCGACTTTAACTTCGGTGCCGCTGTATTTGCCGAAAAGAACTTTGTCGCCGACTTTTACCTGCATCGGCTGTCTTGTGCCGTTGTCAAGCATTTTTCCGGTGCCGACTGCGATGACTTCAGCTTCTACCGGTTTTTCCTTCGCGGTGTCGGGGATGATGATCCCGCCGAGTGTTTTTGTTTCGCTTTCTACTCTCTTAACGATGACTCTGTCGTTCAAAGGTTTAAGTTTCATTGTTTCCTCCTTATAAAAAGTTAAATAAACTTCGTAACATACGGGAAATACTTCCCGAAAACGCCGTTATTTATATGCACAAAAAACAAGAGTCAAGGGTAAAAATGAAAAATTTTTTTTGAGTTCCGGCAGTTTTCAAAAAACTTGCAAACTAACCCTTTATGCCTATTATGACGCGGTTTTTTTATAATAAGAGGTGAAAAATGTTTGACATCAAATTGATACTTAAAGACCCGGAAAAGGTTAAATTCAACCTTCAAAATCGTAATTTCAAGGATCTTACCGTTGTTGATCAGGTTATCGAGCTTAGCGAGAAGAGAAAAGCTCTTATCACGGAGTCGGAGCAGACCCGCGCAAAACAGATGACGCGCTCGAAAGAAATGCCGCTCGTTATGAAAAACGGCACGGATGCGGAAAAAGCGGCGATAAAAGAGGAACTCAAGGAACTCAGCGACAAAGTCAAGGCTTTCGGGCCACAGGTAAAGGAAGTCGAGGATAAAATCGACACAATTCTTCTTTCAATTCCCAACATGATGGCTGATGACACGCCGCTAGGCAAGGATGACAGCGCCAATCCGGTCGTTTCGATGTGGGGAGAAAAGCCTGTTTTCGATTTCCAGCCGAAAGAGCACTTCGATATCGCAGTCAATACAATCGACTTTGAGCGCGGCGTAAAACTCAGCGGTTCGCGTTTCATAATCTACAAGAAGGAAATGGCGCGCTTAGAACGTGCTGTTATGAACTACATGCTTGAAAACGCTGCGAAAAACGGTTATACCGAAATCGTGCCTCCGGTTATGGTAAGCCGCGAGACGATGACTGGTTCCGGCCAGCTTCCGAAGTTCGAAGATGACGCCTACAAGACAACTGACGACATGTTCATGATTCCGACGGCAGAGGTCAGCCTCGTCAACATGCACCGCGACGAGATTCTGGATGATGCAGTTCTTCCGCTCAAATATGCGGCATATACGCCGTGTTTCAGACGTGAAGCGGGAAGTTACGGCAAGGATATGAAGGGAATTATCCGCCTTCACCAGTTCAACAAAGTCGAACTCGTCAAATTCTGCCGTCCCGAAGAGTCGCTTAAAGAACTTGACCAGCTTCTTTTCAACGCCGAAGAGATTCTCCGCGGTCTCGGAATCCATTACCGCGTTGTCTGCCTTTGCAGCGGCGACCTTGGTTTCAACGCAGTCAAAACTTTCGACATAGAAGTATGGCTGCCGGGACAGGGGACTTACCGAGAGATTTCAAGCTGCTCGAGTACGGGTGATTTCCAGGCAAGAAGGGCGAACATCAAATTCAGACGTGATGCAACCTCTAAGCCTGAACTTGTCCATCTTCTCAACGGTTCGGGTCTTGCAATCGACAGAACGCTCGTTGCAATAATCGAAAATTACCAGCAGGCTGACGGAACGGTCAAAGTGCCGGAAGTTCTCAAAAAATACATGAACAACGAAGAATTTATAAGACTGTAGGTAAATTATGAAAATTTTGTTTGCTGCATCGGAACTGAAACCTATGGTTTCGACCGGAAACATGGCTGCTTCTGTTGCCAAAATGCTGAGATCAGTTTCAAAAAAGTGCGAAGTTGAGTGTGTTCTTCCGCTTTTCAGCGCAATAAACAGAAAGAAGTTCGATGTGACTCCGACAGGTGTTTCATTTGAAGTTCAGGTAGGTGAAAAATTCGAGAAGGCCGAGATTTTTGAAGCAATACATGAAGAAAGTGGTGCGAAAGTCATTTTTGTTGCAAATCCGTACTTTGAAAGAGACGGGCTTTACGGCAATGTGACCGGTGATTATCCCGACAATTCGGAGCGTTTTGTGTTCTTCTCAAGAGCGGTTCTTGAATATGCGAAAATCTTCCGTCCCGATATTATTCACTGCAACGACTGGCACACGGCGCTTGTTCCAGTCTATCTGCGCGAAATCTACTGTAAAGAAGAGCCTTTGCAGAATACAAAAACCGTTTTTTCGCTTCACGACATCCGTTTCCAGGGCAAATTCTGGTCATATGATTTCGGAATTCTGAACCTTGGACGCGAAGTTTTTGTTCCAGAAAAACTCGAATTTTACGGCGATATCAATTTTCTCAAGGGTGGAATTGTTTACAGCGATGCGGTTACAGTTTCCAATGATGAATATCTTGAACAAATCCAGACAAAAGAGGGCGGCTGCGGTCTTGAAGGGCTTGTTTCATGCTCGCTCGACAAAATTTCAGTCGTCAAGAGAAGCGATAAATTTGTTGAAATTTACAAAAAACTTTAAATAGGTGGATCATGGCAAAAAAACTTCTTATCAGAGACCTCACTTTAAGAGACGGTCAGCAGTCGCAGTTTGCGACAAGAATGAATCAGAATCAGGTCGACAGATTGTTGAAATCATTCAACAAAGCTCATTTTTATGCAATGGAAGTCTGGGGCGGAGCGGTTCCCGATTCCGTTATGCGCTACCTCGGCGAAGATCCGTGGGACAGACTTGAAAAAGTTAAAGCCGGAGTAGGCGATGCGAGTAAACTTACGGCTCTTTCACGCGGCAGAAACCTTTTCGGCTACAATCCTTATCCCGAAGACGTAATCGAAGGATTCAACCGCAACGCGATACATTCCGGTATTGACATTATGCGTATTTTCGACGCTCTGAACGATATCGACAACATGCGTTCGACAATCAAATATGTCAAAGAAAACGGCGGAATGACAGACTGCTGCATCTGCTACACTGTCGACCCCAAATTCTCCACAAAAGACAAAATCAAAGCGATGTTCAGCGGCAAAAAACTGCCGGACAACCTTTTCTCGATTGACTATTTCGTAAATAAGGCGGTTGAACTCGAAAAGGCGGGTGCCGATATGATTTCGATCAAAGATATGGCAGGTCTTATCAATCCGGCAATGAGCGCAAAACTTATTTCGGCACTCAAAAAAGCGGTGAAGATTCCGATAGATCTGCATACTCACTGCACTCCTGGCTACGGCTTGGGCAGCGTTCTTATGGCTATGGTGAACGATGTCGATATCGTTGACAGCGTAATCATGCCGTTTGCAGGCGGTCCTGCTGCACCGGCTTTCGAGCTTGTTCAGGTTTTTGCTACGAAACTCGGTCTTGAAACGAATGTCGATCTTGCTGCGGTAAAAGAGATCAGAACCGAGCTTTTCAAAATCAGGAAAGAACTTGCGAAATTCGACCAGTACAAACTTTTCCCGAAGGATTTCGATCCGACAGACAAACTTCCGGCTGACGTCGAGAAACTTTTCGACGATGCGATCTCAGCGGCAAAGAAAGGCGACACCGATACAGTTACAGATCTCACACAGCAGATCGAGCGCTACTTCAACTTCCCGAAACCGAACGAAGTCGTCAGAATGGCTCAGATCCCCGGCGGAATGTACACGAATATGCTTGCACAGCTTCAGGCAGGAAAAATCGAGCATCTTCTTCCGAAAGTTATGGAGATGGTTCCGATCGTCAGACTCGCAGCAGGTGTTCCACCGCTTGTAACCCCGACAAGCCAGATCGTCGGCACACAGGCTGTAAGCTGTGTCATCAATCTCAATTCCGGAAAATCGATGTATGAAAACACATCGGTACAGTTTGTAAATCTGGTAAAAGGCGGTTACGGTCACACGCCGTGGCCGGTCGATCCCGCTTTCCGTGAAAAAATATCGGGAAAACGCGAAGAACAGCCTTATGACACGTCAAAACACGTAAAGCAGGTAAACGAGACTCTGGACGAATTCGGCGGCGTGAAACTTGCGGCGACAGAAAAGGAAGAACTTCTTCTCGAACTTTTCCCGGCAGTTGCGAAACCTTTCCTTAAAACGAAACGCGAAAAGGATTTCAGGGCTGAGCAGCAGAAAGTTCAGGATAAACTTGACGAAGAAAGAGGAAAACTCATTGCTGCGCTTGAAGGAAATGTTCTTGAATAGCCATGGATTTCATATCTCCCTACATAGATAGTGACAAAAAGCTCCATATCAGGTTTGAAAAGCTCTTTTCTCTTCTTTCATCATGCGGATTTTCGGGAAAAATAAATGTTTTCAACAATGGTGAAACTTTTTTTCTTGTTATGTCTGGTAACAAGGTTTGGACAGACAAGGCTTTAAATTCATTAGGTAATTTGTCAAAGAACGCTCTTTTTAAAGTTGAAAGTGCGATGAATGAAGATATGAAAAAGGGAATGAAGGAGTATGAGGCTCAGGAATTCCTGTTTTCTGTCATTTTAAGTATGTCTAGGGAGCGTATTCTTGAAGTTCTGAAGCCTTATGCGACTGAATTCCTTTCGATAAAGCCGGAAGCAGCGAAACTTTTTTTTCTTCACGATGATCTTCAGCCTTTTGTAGGTCAGAAGAGGAGCGAAATATTTTCAAATCTTAAAAAAAGCTACCGTACAATCTATTTTCTCTTGATTTCGCAACTTGCCGTAATTCTTCCGTCAACGCCGGAAGAAAAGGCTAATATAGCCGAAAAACTCGAGAAAAGCGACATATTCTCAGAAAAAGCAGCACAGGAAGAAATTGTCGAAAAGGTCACTGCTGAGAAAAAGCAGGAAACGCTTTCGGAGGAAGAGGAAATCAAAATGTTCCTCAACGCAAACGAGCATTATACCGATGTGTTTCAGCTTTTTGGGCTTAAAAACAAGTTTGACGAAAGGATTGCAAGGCGAGAATACATCAAGATCATGCAGAAGATCCACCCTGATAAACTTGTCGGAATTTCGCCTAACACCGCTCTGCGCGCAAAAGAATTCCTGCAGCTTGCCGGCGAGTGTTACGAGCTTATCCGCGATCCTGAAGTCGCTTCCGATATAGAGCGGCTTATGGTAAAATACGGGCCGATCAGATCGAAAAGCGAATATATCAAAATGAAAGAATATGATTCGGCGATGCTGAAGGCAACGGCTCTGGCAAAGATAGGTTCACATGAAGCGGCAGCAAAATTATTCGATATTATTTATCAAAATACGAAAAATCCTTATGCTTTGGAACAGAAGAACCTTGCTCTCTGGAAACTGGCTCCGAAGTGGAACAAGTTCGAAAAAGCTGACAAATACAAAGAGATCAAAGAGGATCTTGTTAAAATTTCGATGGTAAGGCAGCTCTCTTTCGAAGCAATGTATATTCTGGCTGAGATTTACGAATATTTCGAAGATATTCCCGACGCATTGAAAGTTCTAGACAACATTCTTAAGGAAAGGCCTGATGATTTCAAGGCAGCCGGAATGAAAAAAAGGATGATTTATTACAACAAATTAAAGAATTAATTCATAGAACCGCGGACGCATCTTGCATAGTAATATGAAGCGGTTTTTGCCTGGTAGAACACTGAACCGTTCGAGAAACTTACAAGCCATGCATTACTTGTTGAAACTGATTCTTCGCTGATTGTCCAGTAGCTGTCATTCTGCTGGCCTATTTCGGCAGGCATATAGTTGCCGCTTTCACAAGTGTTGTTTTTGCACTGCTGGCCTCCGCATGATGTGAAACTGAGACATTCTGAGGTTATTCCGCATGCTGCGGTTTTATCACATCCTGTTACGAGTGATTTAAGTTCGTCGATGTTCGGAAGTCTCCAGTCCGATTTGCCTGCAAGTTCAAGATCTTCGCAATATGTTTTGGCTCCGTCCCACGAAGAGGCTTTGGGAACCCTGTTTGCCTGCCATTCGAGGCCGTTTGCAGCTGTGTATGTTTCAGCTGGTTTAAGAACGCATTCGTTTCTTTCACACCATTTGCCTTCCGGGCAGTCTGCTTCAACTATACATTCCACTGAAGGATCTTGTTCAACTTCAGCTTCATGCTCCGGAACATCATCAGCAGTTCCTGATCTGACGCATCTGACCCAGTGTGTTCCATTGCTTGCCATATCGCTTCCGATATATCCGTTACTATAGTTGACATACCAGTATGCCTGTGTCAGCGAACCGGCAGCACTTGTATTTTTAGTGCTTGACCATAACCTGTACGGATCACCGAACATTTCTGGAACGATATAAATTTCTCCGTTCTCAATCTGCCTGTCGCTGAGCAGACAGTCTTCTTCAGTAAGGAAAGATTGTTCTTGTTTGTTCGGATCATCAAGAGCGTTGCATCCTAAACAGGAGTAGCCGTATTCATGCTTTCCGTCATTGTTTTTATTACAGTCGTCCTGATTCGGGCAGAGTTCGCTTGTAGGGCATTTTCCATCAGTCATGGTTGTGCTTACACCTCTGATCAGAGTTCTGAGCTCGTCGATTGTCGGCATTCTCCAGTCGTCTGCACCTGCAAGAACAAGGTTTTCACAGTAGGTGGCAGCATTTGTTTGCGCAACGCCTGCACCGCCTATTCCAGTATTGCCCATCGGGTTTTCCCAAATCAGGTATGTTTTCGGATCAACCCAAATGCCCTGCGAATTTTTGTCAAAACCACCGCCTTGGTTGTTGTCGTTGTTGCCCGGATTTTCGTTGTTCCCCGGATTATTCTGATCTTCGCTACTGTTGCCGCCGTTTCCTTTGCAGTCTGCTGTGTTCCAGCCTGAGCAGTCCGATTTGCATACAGCGTATCCGCTGGTGTAGGCAGGATCTATTTCGGTGCACTCTTTTGCGCCGCTGTCGCAGATTTCGCCGGCATCAACAACCTGATTGCCGCAGTTAGTGTTCTGCTGACTGTTTCCGTCACCGGAATTGTCACCGGTGCTGTTTTCGCTGCCGTTACCGCCGTTTACATCCTCTTCTTCATCATCTGAACCGCATGAAACAAATACGAAGGAAAGAGCCAGAAGAATTAACAAAAAACGAAATAAACGCATTGGAGACCTCCAAATTCAATGAATAAGAAAAACTCTATCAAAACCGATTTTGAATGAATTTTGCGGCAGTTTTCTATCATACAAACAAAAAGAAGTAAACCTTTTCTTCTTGAAATAAAGCCGGTTTGAAATAAAATCGTATAGTCTATTCTTGTAGCTTGCAAACTGATTGGAGTTGAAAATGAAGAAAATTCTTGTTGTTTTTGTGGTTTTGGCCGCGTTTATGGCGCTTTCTGCGGCAGATGCAGTAAAGCCTAAATTCACTGGCCGCATTATTGTCAAACTTGATGCGAAATGTCTGGCACAGGGCAGAGACAAGTGCATCAAAAGTCTGGGATGTACCGAAGCAGGCGAACTCACGCTAAAAAACTGGGCGCTTCTCAAATGCGACGGCGAACCTGTGACAAAAGCTGATGCTCTCATCAAAAAAGGGTTCAAAGCGGTTCCCGAAAGATTCGTGAAACACCAGCTTTATTCGGTCGATTCGATTGAACCGCTTTATCTCAACGATGTTTACATGAAGGAGCAGTGGAATTTCCACAATGACGGAAAAATTACTGCAGCTAACAAAAAAATGATAGTCAACGGCAAAGATCACGCCCACATCGCCGAAGCATGGCGTCTTCTCCGTATTCTCGGGGCGGTAAAAAGCAACTGCGAACTCGGAAAGGACAGGAAACTTGCGATAATCGACGACGGTTTTGATATTCTGCACGAAGATATTGGCAGCGGTGTTATCGCATCGAAAAATTTCGGAGACAGTACTTGCGAAGATGGCAATCTTTTCAGCAACCAGACGGCTACAAAAAATTTTCACGGAACGCTTGTTACAGGAATAGCTGCTGCAAGAGGAGCCAACGGTGTCGGTCCTGCAGGTGCATGTCCTGAATGTTCGCTGATTCTTGCGAGAATGGCCGGCGATCCTGAAGATGTAGGATATACATTTAAAGAGGAGGAGTATAAAACTTATTATTCTTATTATGACCAGATTTTCCGGTGGGTCATGGAGCAGGGGGCTGAAGTTGTAAACTGCTCATGGGGCTGGTTCTATGGGAGCGAGGATGATTTCTTGCCTGTTAAGGAGTATTTTGACGAGCTTTTTGAATATGCTGCAACTCAGGCGAACGGCGGAAAAGGAACTCTTTTCATTTTTGCTGCTGGTAATGAGGGTGAGGATTTTTCTTTTAATCCTTTTGCTACAAATCCGAATGTCCTTGCAGTCGGAGCAACAGACAGCACAGGAACAAGGTACAGTTTTTCAAATTACGGCCCGAAACTCGGAGTTATGGCGCCTACTGCAGGCGGAGAGTACCAGGGATCAGGTTCGTCGAAAAAATTCTTTGACAGAATCTGGACGACCGATAATTACATCGCACCTACATGCAGTAACCCTGGAACCAGCGGATGTCACGACAAGGCAGGATGGAATCCGGAACATAATATGGCCGGAGGAGATCTTTATGTCGGAAAATATTCGTACCGTTTTTCTCACACATCTTCGGCAGCACCTCTTGTAAGCGGCGTTGCTGCAGTTGTTCTCGAGGCAAACCCGAATCTTACTGCGCTTGAACTCAAAGAAATACTTACAAGCACTGCTGATCAGGTTTCAAAATCGGACGCCGGCTACGATGCCAACGGTCACAGCAACTACTACGGTTACGGCCGCGTAAACGCTCTCCGCGCTGTTGTGGCGGCATGGATAAAAGGCGGCGGTGTCATCACGAAAAGCCTGAAGGATGCGATCGACAAGGTTTCGCCGTGCACGAAAGACAACTGCTGGAATTTTGCAGGTGCGTCATATCCGGACGAAGACTTGTATGACTACGATCCGAATGCCGAAGACGAATGTGAAGAACAGCCCTATACTCCGCCGGATCCTGAAGACGATGAGGTTCCTGACGATGACAATGCCGATTCAGATTCCGGTGATACCGGAGACAGCGACACAGGAACAGACACAGGCGATACAACTGATACCGGAACAGATCCTGATACAGGCGACACTCAGAACGACGAGCCTGCTGGTCCTCTCTGCGGAAACGGAAACATTGACGCAAATGAAATCTGCGACGGTAACACGATGCCGTGCGCAAATCTTGCAGGAGCTCCTAAAAACGGAACCGCAAAATGCGCTTCAAACTGCATGAGCTGGGATAAATCGGGCTGCTACAACGACGGCGAGGAGCCTCCGGCTTCAGATACCGACGAACCGAGTGCCGATAACGGTAACGACTCTTCCTCTGATTCAAATTCCGAAGATGAAAGTGATGATTCCGGCTGTGCGATAATCCTGATAGATTAAGTCTTTTAATTTATTTCAAAGATTTTCTGAAAAACTATTTAAGATTCTTTTTGAAGCTGATGATATCGGAAAGGCCGCATGCAAAAAGCATAAACGCAAGAACAAAGAAAATCAGCAAAAAGCGAAATAAATGCATCCGGACCTCCTGTCAGCTCTTTGGATTTAGACTTCGGACAAAGTATATTTTTCTTTAAATCTGACATATTCCTTCTTGAAAGTTTCGTCAAAAGTCCTGAAGGCGTTCTGGTTTTCGTGGGTATTCATATTTTCTTCGATCGTATCGAGGACGCATCCCGAGATATTCGAGCAGTGATCGGCCACCCGTCCGAGATCGGTCAGCAGGTCGGACCAGATAAAACCTGCAGTGACTGAGCAGCTCCTTCTCTGCAAACGGAGGATGTGGCGCGTGCGGTACTCCTTTTTCAAGGCGTCTATCACCTGTTCCAGCGGTTCAGTTTTGCGGGCAGCAGTGTAATCGTTTTTTGAGAACGCCAGATAGGAGAGATCCAGGATTTCGGATACGGCAGCACGGATGATTTTGTATTCATCTCCCGCTTTAGGTGAGAAAACTATCTGCTCGCGGTCCAGATGTTCTGCTGACTGCAGGATGTTGACTGCGTGGTCGGCAATACGCTCGTAATCACCTATCAGCTTCATGTATTCGGTTGCTTTAAGGCTTTCATCTTCTCCGATGTAGCGTGATGTTAGCTTTACAAGATACGTTCCGAGAAGGTCTTCGATATGATCGGTCTCGCTTTCGGCCTTGCGTATTTTCTCAGCTTTTGCGCTGTCGTAGCGGGTAACGCACTCCATAGCGTCTTTTAAAGCGGTCACGGATTTTACAGCCATGCGGTCAAGCAGGTTTTTGTACTGACTCAGAGCAATGGCAGGGTTGTTGAGCAGACGGTCGTCAAGCTCTTTCGGTTTCTCCGGAGTTTTTGCATCGGGGATCACTCTGCAGACCATCTTTTCAAGCAGCACATTGAGCGGGAGCATCAGTAACGTGGAGAGGAGGTTGAAGATCGAGTGGCAGATAGCGATCCCGAACAAACTTGCCTGCTGACTCAGGATCGCAGGGGCGAAAGCTGCTTTTATGATACAGAATACCGTCAGCCACACGATAGAGCCTATAACGTTGAAGGCGAGATGGACAAGGGCGGCGCGCTTTGCGTTTTTGTTTGTCTCGGGCAGTGCGGAAATGATTGCAGTGACGCAGGTACCGATGTTCTGACCCATGATGATAGGTATTGCCGCTTCGTAGGATACCGCTCCTGTTAGTGCCAGAGCCTGCAGGATACCTACGGAAGCAGAGCTCGACTGAATTATTGCAGTCAGAATTGCGCCGGTGAGGACCCCGAGTACAGGGTTGCTGAATGCAATGAAGAGATTTTGGAATTCCGGCACGTTCCTGAGGGCCGATACCGCCCCTGACATCGTTTCCATTCCGAACATCAGTGTGGCGAATCCGAGCAGGATCGTGCCTGTCTCCTTTCGTTTGTGATTCTTCGAGATCATGTAGAAACCGAGACCGATAAAAGCCAGTATTGGTGTGAAGGATGACGGCTTCAGCATCTTGATGAAGATATTGCTGCTGTCGATCTCTGCAAGGCTCAGGATCCATGCCGTAACGGTCGTGCCGATATTGGCGCCCATGATCACGTTGATCGACTGGCGCAGTGTCATAAGTCCCGAATTGACGAAACCTACGACCATAACGGTCGTTGCAGAGGAGCTTTGAATAATTGCTGTTACGCACAAGCCCGTCATCAGGCCGGCAAGTCTGCTTGTCGTAAACTTTCCGAGCAGCATTTTCATTCCGTTTCCTGCACGGCGTTCCAAAGCCTGTCCCATAATAGTCATACCAAAGAGGAAGAAACTGAGTCCTCCAATGAAATTCAATGCATCAAACAGTGTCATTTTTTCTCCTTTTTGAGTTTTACAGTAAAAAATTAGGAAAGAACACAGAAACTGTTTCAGAGTAGGATGCGAACATCAAATGCACTATCAGTTTCTTGTAAAATCTATGTAAAGGATAAAGGGGAAAGCGGCTTTTTGAACGCCGCAGGTCTATTAAAGGTCGGCCAGTATGGATTTCTCGTCCGGTTCGTTAGGTATCGTAACGATGAATTCTGCTCCTTCGCCGAGTTCGGATCTGACTTCGATTTTCCCGCCGTGGATCATTACTGCATGTTTGACGATGGAAAGCCCCAGACCTGTGCCTCCGACCTCTCTGCTGCGGCTTTTGTCAACGCGGTAGAAGCGCTCGAAGATCCTTTCCCTGCTCTCTTTTGGGATGCCGATGCCGTTATCCTTTACGCTGAGAACAGTGTCGAATCTTGACTGCTGTACGGATATTGTGACGCTGCCGCCGTAACGGTTGTATTTGATGGCGTTGTCGCAGAGATTGTATATGACGCTGTAGAGCAGCTGCGGGACAGCCTTCATAGGAGCGGATCTGCCGTTGATCTGAACCGTGACATTCTGAGATGAAGCGGCTTCCTCAAGACTGTCAACGGCATTTTCGGCGATGCGGTAGAGATCGCACTCCTCGAACTTTGTTTCCGATGTTCTGCTGTCAAGTTTCGAGAGATCGATGATGTCTTCCACCAGCTTTGCCATGCGAATCGATTCCATTCTGATCCTTCCCGCAAACGGCCTGATATCGTTTTCGTTCACCATTCCGTTTTCAAGAAGCTCGGCATAGCCTGAAATGGCATGGAGCGGGGTCTTCAGTTCATGCGATACATTAGCTGAAAACTCCTGTCTTATCAACGCGTTCTTTTCGATCTGTCTCTGATCTTCCTTCAACTGGTGCTGTTGATTGGAAATACGGCGCAGAAGAGGTTCCACTTCTTTATAATTCTCCTTGTCGTAATATTGCTCAGGGTGGTCAAGTTCGATCTCATTGATCGGCTTTACGATCTCTTTGGCAAGTCTGGAGGCAAGGAAAAATGAAAGGAGAAAGGCTATCACGATAACTATGCCGATAGGCTGGACGAATCCGATCAGCAGCGACCATACAGCCATCTGCACGATGGAAAGACGCAGCACCGAACCGTCTGGAAGGCGCTTTGCAGCATACAGTTGCTTATCCGCCAGAGTGCTGGAATAGCGCGTAGTCTCGCCGTATCCCTCTTTCAGAGCGAGCCTGACTTCCTCTCGCTCAAGGTGGTTTTCCATTTTTGAAGTGTCGGCTTCGTTGTCGTAGAGGATGTTTCCTTCAGCATCGATCCAGGTGATCCTGTAGCCGTCCGTGCCAAGGTTTTCGAAGTATCTGATCCCCGAGAGAGCGACTCCCCGTGCGGCTATTTCCGTTTCATTTTTGAGCTGGCGCTTCTGCAGCCCGGAGAAATAGTTGTAGGAAATACCCATGATGAAAACAAGTGAAGCAAGAAATACGGAGACTGCAACCAGCCAGATCGATTTGAAAATTTTATTGCTTATCTTTTTCCTCCATCCTATAGCCGACACCCCTGACTGTCTGGATCAGGTCTCCTGCCTCTGCAAGTTTTGTCCTGAGCGTTCCGATGTGGACATCCACTGTCCTTGTTTCGCAGAGAAAGTTCATTCCCCAGATGCTGGAGAGAAGGAACTCTCTTGTAAAAACGTGGCCCGGTTTTTCCATAAGGAGTTTCAGGAGGTCGAACTCTTTCAGAGTCAGCGGAACCGTGGTCCCTTTGACCGTTACGGTGTGTCTGTTCACGTCGAGAGCAATGTCCCCGCAGGTGAGAAGTGAAGCCTGTTTAGGTGATGTACGCCTCAGAACAGCCTTGATGTGGGAAACCATTTCCATCATTCCGAATGGTTTTGCGAGATAGTCGTCAGCTCCGCTGTCAAGCCCTATGACCTTGTCGTATTCGCTGTCCCTGGCTGTTGCCATGATCGCCGGAATATCGGCAGTCGAAGAGGATGCACGCAGCTTTTTCAAAATAGTCAGACCGTCTTCTCCGGGGAGCATCACATCAAGAATTATGAGCAGCGGTTTTTCTCTCTTCATCGCAGTCCAGAATTTTTCACCATTTTCGAAGCCCTGCGCATCAAAACCCGATGCCTTCAGGGTGTAAACCATCAGATCTCTGATCGTGCTGTCGTCTTCCAGGCAGTATATCAATGAAACCTCCTTACAGGTGAATAAAAATGCTTTTCGGAAAATGTAACTGATGCGAGAAATGGTTGGGAGGCGTTTGGAATCGGTAGGACAATTCAGATCTGTTCTTACTTTAAGTTCTTCTTGAAGCTGATGATGTCGGAAAGACCGGAGTAGGTTTTGTATGCGTTGTTCTCGCAGACAACTACCGTAGGGACGCTTCTGATTCCGAATTTTTTCGCAAGGTCCATATTATCGGCTGCGTCAAGAACTCTGAGGTAAGGGGTTCCTTCCAATTCTTCTTTTGCTTTCGGGCAGTTGGGGCAGGTTTTCTGGGTGAAGAGGTAAACCTGTTTGTCACTGCATGATGCCGCTGACATTGAAGCTGCTGGCTGAACGAAAGATTCCGGAGCGACCGTGTTGTTAAGTCCGGAGAAAACTTTGTTTCCCGAATCGCCTCTGTCAGCAATCTCTTTGGTGATATCGGCAGAGATTTTGTATTCGGTTCTTTTTTCAAATTCCTGTTTTTTGCCGTCATTCCAGTGTTCGATCGGTCTGTAGTAGCCTGTGATTCTGCTGTAAACTTCAACTTTGCCGCCGCATTTCGGACATGCATCGTGTTCGCCTGCGCTGTAGCCGCATTTCGGGCAGATTGTGTAGGTTGGAGAAATCGTGAAATATGGAAGTTTGAAGGTGTAGGCAATTTTTTTAACAAGCGCTGCTGCCGACTGCCATGAAGGAAGTTTTTCGCCGAGGAAGGTGTGGAAAACTGTTCCGCCTGTGAACTTTGTCTGAAGTTTGTCCTGAATTTCGAGAGCTTCGAAAGGATCGGTCGTGTAGTTTACAGGAAGGTGACAGCTGTTGGTGTAGAAAGGTTTCTCGTCATTGTTTGCCGCTGCGGTTACAATGTCGTCCCATCTTGCCTTATCCATTTTTGCAAGGCGGTAAGCGGTTGATTCAGCAGGTGTAGCTTCAAGGTTGTAAAGGTCGCCTGTTTCTTCCTGGTAAGTTTTGAGTTTTTCGCGCATGAAATCAAGGACATCCTGGGAGAACTTGAGACCTTTGTGACCTGCGATGTTCTCTTTGATCCAGCATGCGTTGAGACACATTTCGTTCATGCCGACAAGGCCGATAGTCGAGAAATGCGAGTTGAAGTTGCCGAGGTATCTTTTGGTGTAGGGATAGAAGTTCTCGTTAAGGAGCTTCGTGCAGACTTTTCTCTTGATTTCAAGGCTTCTCTTCGCGATATCCATAAGTCTTTCAAGTTTTGTGTAGAACTCTTCCTCGTTTTTCGAGTTGTATGCGATTCTCGGAAGGTTGATTGTTACAACACCGATGCTGCCAGTTTTTTCGCCGCTTCCGAAGAGGCCGCCTGTTTTCTTGCGGAGTTCTCTTTTGTCAAGCTGAAGTCTGCAGCACATGCTTCTGACGTCACTCGGTTTCATGTCACTGTTGATGAAGTTCTGGAAATAAGGGGTGCCGTATTTTGCCGTCATTTCGAAAAGAAGCGGAACATTTTCGCCTTCCCAGTTGAAATCCTTCGTGATGTTGTAGGTCGGGATCGGATACTGGAAACCGCGTCCTACCGCATCGCCTTCAAGCATGATTTCGATGAAAGCCTTGTTGATCATATCCATTTCTTTCTGGCATTCGCCGTAAGTGAAATCCATCTCTTTGCCGCCGACGATCGCAGGAATGTTTTTGAGGTCGTCCGGGCATACCCAGTCAAGCGTGATGTTGCTGAACGGAGACTGAGTTCCCCATCTCGACGGAGTATTTACGCCGAAAACGAAAGCCTGAATCGCCTGTTTTACACCTTTGTAGTCAAGCTGATCGACGCGTGCGAACGGAGCGAGGTATGTGTCGAAGCTCGAGAAAGCCTGAGCGCCTGCCCATTCGTTCTGCATGATGCCGAGAAAGTTGACCATCTGGTTCGCGATCGTGTAAAGATGGTTTGCCGGAGCCGATGTAAGTTTGCCGGGAACGCCGCCAAGACCTTCCTGGATGAGCTGTTTAAGCGACCAGCCTGCGCAGTAAGCGGTGAGCATCGAAAGATCGTGAAGGTGGAAGTCGCCGTTTTTGTGGCACTGTGCGATTTCGTTGTCGTAAATTTCGCTAAGCCAGTAGTTTGCCGTGATCTTTCCGCTGTTGTGAAGGATAAGTCCGCCGATGCTGTAGGTGACAGTCGAATTTTCCTTGACTCTCCAGTCTTCGTTGTTGACGTAGCTGTTGATTGTTTCTTTATAATCAAGGATTGTGGATTTCATTTCGCGGAGTTTCTCGCGCTGCTTTCTGTAAAGGATGTAAGCCTTTGCAACAGAGGTGTAGCCCGATTTTTCAAGTGTGTTCTCAACACTGTCCTGAACGTCTTCGATCTCGATTACGTTGTCATGGATCTTGTTCTGGAAGTCAGCAGTTACTCTGAGCGTGAGAATGTCTAAAATATCATCGTTAAAAAGCATATCTGCGGCGACGAATGCCTTTTTGATAGCTTCCTTGATTTTAGTTAAGTCGAAATCTGCCAAAGCGTTGTTTCTTTTTCTGATTTTGAACATTTGTTTTTCTCCTCTGGGTTAAAAGTTATAAAACACAAAAAGCACGGCGATGCTACACAAGCAATTGTGGTTGTCAATAGAAAAATGCACAATATCTTGGGTTTTTTTGTAAGTGTCTGAAATTTTTGAGAAAAAATTTTCTTATTTTTTGCCTCAGCCTAATCGTCACGCCGTCACGCCGTCACGTATTATTTGAAAAAATGTCCGATTCTGTTGAGACGAAGTTCTTTGACATCAAAAATCGAGTTTCCGAACTGCACTGAAAACCATACGAAAAGCGGTTTGCCCTGAACATTGCTTCTTGGAACAAAGCCCCAGTATCTGCTGTCAAGACTGTCGTCGCGGTTGTCACCCATGACAAAGTAGTTCCTTTCGGGGACGATGAAAGAGCGGTTGCAGTATGGACACTTTGCGCTGATTTGTTCTCTTATTTCATCTGTAAAGCTGTCATTGTATATGACTTTATAGCTGTTGCCGTTTTCATCCGTTTCGATGTACTGAGTCGTCTCTTCGATTCTGCCGCGCGATGAGTAGTATGAAACTTTGCCCGCTTCTTCTCGTTCGAGTTTTTTACCGTTTACGTAAACATTTGTGCCCAGGATGACTATTGTGTCTCCTGGAACGCCGATGACCCTTTTTACAAGTGCTTTTTTATCCGGTCCAGGCTCTGTGAAAGTGATTATATCGCCCCGTTTAGGGTCTGTGAATTCGACAAACTGGCTTTCCGCGAAGGGGAGTGTCAGGCCGTAATAAAACATCGAAACGAAGAGGTTGTCGCCGATTTCTATTGTGTCAACCATGCTTCCTGTCGGAACGCGGAACGAGCCGATGACGAAAAACTTGAGAATGAGCGCGACAAGAACGACAAGCCAGAGCTCGTCAAAAAGTTCCCACAGTGCATTCTGCCGGTATTTTTTGAAGTAATGTTCCAGATTGTAATTTGTTTCACCAAGCACTTTTTTAATGTATTCCAGCGAAAGTTTTGGATATTTTTCTGCCGAAAAAGCTTTGTCGTCATTTTTTGCCCGTTCTTTTTCTTCAAAAACTTCCGAAATTTTTTTGATGTTTTCATCAAGTTTTTTTTCAACCTGCTCCGGCAGATTTTTCCGTTTTTTCTTTATCCATTCAAGCCTGTTGCCCTGAATTGCCAGCTTTTTCAATATTTTTCTGAGTTTTAATTTTTCTAACAAGAGCCCCTCCGTTTTTAAAACCCGCAAAAGATAGTCAAAAGAGGCTGAATTGCAAAATTTATTCTGTTATCAGCCTTATATATTAATTTATTTGACTTTAAAACTTCAAGACTAATAATGCTGCGGTTGTTTGAGGTCGCAATGCGTATTATAGAAGGTTTAGCTATAAAAGAGGCCGTGAAAGAGCTTTTTATTAAGCTCAATTATTCACCTGTTTCGCTTGAAAATGTTGTTTTTGCTGATTCACATATGGACTCTTTTGAAAATCAACTTGCCGAAATCATTGATAAAAATCATACAATGGCAAAAACGGAAAAACGTCCTCTCTGTCAGGATTGCGGAGTTGCACAGATTTTTGTGAAAATGGGCAAAAACGTCACTTTCAGCGATTCTCCGAGCTTGGATATCCTCATAAACAAAGGGGTAGAGGAGGCGTATAGCGAAGGTCTGCTCAGAAAATCGACGGTCGCTGACCCGTTTGAGCGCAGAAACGAAGGGAAAAACCTTCCGGCCTTTATCCACTACGAGCTTTGCGACGGCGACACTTTCGAGATCTATGGCATTGCGAAGGGCGGAGGCAGCGAGAACGTGAGTGCGCATAAAATGCTTGTTCCGGCGGCAGGGCGCGATGGAGTAGCTGATTTTGTTTTTGAAACTCTCAAAAACGCAGGAGGAAAGGGATGCCCGCCCTATTTTGTCGGTGTCGGAGTCGGCGGAACATTCGATTCTGTAGCAACTTTAGCGAAAAAAGCACTTCTCGAGCAGGTCTGCGAAGACAAGGAACTGCTTGAAATGATTAATGAAAAGATAAAAGATTTAGGTTTCGGAGTTCTCGGTTTTCCAGGGAAATGCCCGGTAAAAGCGGTTTATGTGAAAAAGGCTCCGACACATATTGCAATGATGCCTGCGGCTGTTGCCCTCAACTGCCACAGCTTCAGGACCGGAAAGGTTGAACTATGATAAGCGCGGATAAGGAATTAAAAGCAGGAAATATCGTGAATTTAAGCGGAGAAATGTTCACTTTGCGCGACAATTCCGCGAAAAAACTCGCCGCAATGCTTGAAAACGGTGAAAATCCCAACTTTCCGCTTGAAAATTCGGCTGTTTTCTTTGCCGCTCCGACCCCCGGATTCGAGGAAGGACGCGCCAGCATAGGCCCTACGACGAGCGCGAGAATGGCCGCTTTTATTCCGAAACTGATCGAAAAAGGGGTTAAATATTTTATCGGCAAAGGAGCTTTGCCCGAAGCTGCGAAAAACGCGCTCGTTGAAGGTAAAGCCTTTTATTTTCAGGCGCTTGGCGGTATCGGCGCATACTACGGAAGCAAGGTTTCGTCGATGGAACTCATGCTTTTCGAGGAGTTCGGCCCCGAAGCGGTTTACAAAGTTGAGGTATCGGATTTTCCGGTAATAATTTCAATAGATTCAGACAGTGGCATATTTTTTTAACTTGTGAGGTTTGGACATGGGAAAAAGAGAATTTCAGGAAACGAAGTATGAAGGCGAAAAGTGCGTGCTGACGGTTCGTCCCGCGCTTTGCAAAGGCTGTGAAGTCTGCATCGAATTCTGCCCGAAAAAAGTTCTTTCGCTTGAAAGAAAACAGCAGGTAGTCGTTGCCGATCACATCGAGAACTGCATCGCTTGCGGAATGTGCGAGCTGAGATGCCCCGATTTCGCTATTTACATTGAGAAAAAGTAGGAGAGAGCTATGGCAAATCCAAAGTATGAATTCATTCAGGGAAACCTTGCCTGCGCTAAAGGCGCGGCTTATGCCGGCTGCAAGTTCTTCGGAGGATACCCCATCACTCCGTCGACCGAAATAGCCGAATTCATGTCAGAATATCTTCCGCAGCACGGCGGAAAATTTATCCAGATGGAAGACGAGATCGCGTCAATCGGCTCGATCATCGGTGCGTCGCTTACCGGCGCAAAGGCAATGACGGCTACAAGCGGCCCCGGTTTCTCGCTTATGCAGGAGCTTCTTGGTTACGCATGCATCGCCGAAGTTCCGATAGTTGTAGTTGACGTAATGAGAGGCGGCCCCTCGACCGGTCTTCCGACTTCTCCGGCTCAGTCCGATATTCTCCAGGCAAAATGGGGAACCCACGGCGACCATCCTTCGATCACGATAGTTCCGAATTCGGTCGAAGAGATGTTCACAGAGACAGTCAGAGCTTTCAACCTCGCTGAATTTTTCAGAACTCCCGTTATAATCCTTGGCGACGAGATCATCGGTCACATGAGAGAAAAAATCAGAATTCCGGAACCGGGTGAGCTCGAAGTTATCAACAGAAGCCTTCCGAACAACGACGGCGTATGCAAGACTCCGTATGCATCCGATATCAATAAGCCGGTATGCCTTCCGAACTTCGGAAAGAGCAGAATCCACGTCACCGGTCTCAACCACGACGACACCGGTTTCCCGACCATGGATCCGAAGATCGTCGCAAGGGAAAACGAAAGAATTTCCATGAAGATCTATCATCAGAGAAACCTGATCGACAAGTTCGAAGCTCTTCA
>DBYV01000053.1:0-1659 GCA_002310995.1 bacterium UBP6_UBA1177
TCAACAAAATCCTGCTTTACAGCCGGCGCGAACGCATCATCCATCCAGACAGAATCTGCAATTTCAAGCACCATATCCTTGTCTGCTTCAACCAGGCTTGCGATAAGCTGCGAGAACTGCTCGTTGACATCGGAAAGATTCATCTCTCCGAAGCCGAGAACATCTTTCATTTCGTCAAGGTTTTCGCCCGATGCGCCGTTTGTTACCATAGCCATCGCAATTGAGATCGAAATCGGGGAGATCATCATATTTTTTCCTGCTTCGCCGGCTGCAAGCTTGCTGAACATCTTCATTCCGAGGTCGTTGTTTGCTTTTACAACGTCAACAGAGACTTTTTCAGCGTGCTCGTCAGCCTTTTTGTATTTTGCTTCCCAGTTCCCGCCTTCTTCGGTATCGCCAGTGTCAGCGCTTGTATCACCCGTATCTGTTCCAGTGTCGCCAGTGTCAGCGCTTGTATCGCCCGTATCTGATCCCGTGTCGCCGGTGTCAGCGCTTGTATCACCTGTATCTGCTCCCGTATCACCAGTGTCAGTTCCTGTATCACTGGTGTCAGTATCTCCTGTGTCGGTTTTGTCGTCATCTTTTGAATCACCGCCGCACGAAACAAAGAAAATCATCGCAAAAATTGCGAAAATCATCATAAGTTTTTTCATTTTCAACTCCCTCAAAAAGTTTCACAACTATTTATTCAGCGCTTGGATTTTCGACTTTTCCGATGAAGAGGATCGAGCCTGTTCTGTCGTCGCGGATCACAAATACGAACGGGCGGTTCGCATAGAATCCACCGGGCATCGCGCCGTCACTGTATTCGACAGAAGTAATTGCCGCAGCCTCGGTTCCTGCTTCGTTGACTTCGATGAAAGTCTTATGCTTGATGTCTGAAATTATAGGATCATGCGGTTCCTCGGCTATATTGTGGAAAGGTCCGCCTTCTTTGAAAGCTTTTTCCATGCCGAGTTCCTTGAAAATTCCAACAAGCGACTTTTCATATTCGAACTTGAATTTCGGCAGTTCAAGCGGAAAATCGCTCATCGGAGTAATGAGCGAGTAATAGTGGTCAAAACCGTTGTCTGCTATTTTTGCGATAAAATCGTCGATATTTGACTCGTTGTCATAATTCGGAACTATGCCGTAGAAAGCGAAAACATCGCGGCCGTAAGGAATTCTGATCATAGAGAAACCGTCTTTGTCGCCCCAGTAGGACGAGTATGCGAAAAATTCAGGAACATCCTCTGTTTCCACGAAATGCATGAAGTTTGCGGTCGTTTCAGTTCCGTCAGAGAGAGTGAATGTTCCTTCATAAGTGTTTTCCTCATTAAAAGCAGTCGTCCACGCAGCCTTGAAATAGATTGCATTGATGAGGTACATAACGACATCCTCGCCTATTTCCTCGACGATTTTGTCGATTTTGCCGTTTGTTTGCTCTGAAACCCATGCATTGATGTTTTCGACACAGAAACCTTCCGCAAAAATTTCGGCATCGTAGAACTCTTTGAGGACATCGGTGAAAGCCGCCTTGACATCAAGCGAGAATTCTTCGCGCATCCAGACCGAGTTTGCAATCGAAAGAACAAGGTCTTTATCAGCCGCAACAAGGCTTGCGATAAGGTGCATGAACTGCTCGTTGACATCGGGAAGTTCCATTTCGCCGAAACCGAG
>DBYV01000053.1:1707-19472 GCA_002310995.1 bacterium UBP6_UBA1177
GAAATCGAAAGCGGGGAAATCATCATGTTTTTGCCTGCTTCAGCAGCCGCAAGTTTGCTGAACATCTTCATTCCGAGGTCGTTGTTCGCCTTGACGATATCCTCGGAAACTTTTTCAGCGTGCCCGTCAGCCTTTTTGTATTTGGCTTCCCAGCTGCCCCCTTCTTCGGTGTCTGTGTCTGTCGGGTCTGTGTCGGCCGGATCAGTTGTATCGGTATCGCCGGTGTCAGTTCCTGTATCGCCCGTGTCTGCTCCAGTGTCGCCTGTATCTGCTCCAGTATCGCCGGTGTCAGTTCCTGTATCACTGGTGTCAGTGTCGCCCGTGTCGGTCGTGTCTTCGTCTTTCGAATCGCCGCCGCACGAAACAACAAAGAAAACCATCGCTAAAACAGCGAAAATCGTCATAAACTTTTTCATTTTCAACTCCCTCAAAAAGTTATTCAAACTGCCAAAAAATCAACAAACATATATTTAGTTACAGTTACCTTTGATTTTTCTGACTCAAAATCAAAAAAATTTTTTTAATTGAAGCTCCACTCGGTTCCGTTCGGGGTATCCTGGATTGAAATTCCTTTTTCAAGAAGTTCTTCGCGCATTTTGTCGGCCATTTCGAAATTTTTCTCGGCGCGGTAAGCCTTTCTTTTGTTTATGATTTCTTCAATCTCGTCTTTAGAAATGCCGTAGCGGACAATCTGTATCTCTTTGATTTCATTTGTGATTTCGTCAGGATCTCTGAGAAGGACTCCCATGACTCCGCCTACTTCTTTGATCGCTTCGGCAAAGCCCGCGCATTCGTCTGGAGTCGGTCTTGTCTTTTTGGAAACAAGGACTTCGTTCAGATGTTTGAAGAGGTTGAAAAGCGCCGCAACAACTCTCGCGCTGTTGAAGTCATCATCCATTGCTTCTTTGAATTCGTTAATAAATTCAACAGCTTTTTCGTTTCTGGCAGGTTTTGCAGCCTTTGCCGCGAACTGGTTCAAAGTTTTCAGAGTGTTGTAGAAATAGCAGATTTTCTTTTCGGTATCTTTCAGATTCGCCATCGAGAAGTCAATTGGCGTGCGGTAGTGAGTCGAAAGCATGAAGTAGCGCAGAACTTCGGGGTGATACTGCTTGAGCGCGTCTTCTACCGTGATGAAGTTGTGGAGCGATTTGCTCATTTTTTCGCCCTCGACCGTGAGGAAACCGTTGTGGACCCAGTATTTAGCGAAAGGTTTGCCTGTAGCGCATTCTGCCTGGGCGATCTCGTTTTCATGATGCGGGAAAATGAGGTCTCTGCCGCCTGCGTGGATGTCGAACGAATCGCCGAGATATTTCGTGCTCATCGCGCTGCATTCGATGTGCCAGCCCGGTCTTCCTTCGCCCCACGGGCTTTCCCACTTCGGTTCGCCCGGTTTCGATGCTTTCCAAAGTGCAAAATCAAGCGGATTCTGTTTGCTTTCTTCGACGTCGAAACGGGTTCCGCTTATCATTTCGTCAAGTTTTCTGCCGCTCAGTTTGCCGTAGCCTTTGAACTTTTCGACTGCGAAATAGACGCTGCCGTCGGATGTCGGATATGCGAAACCTTTGTCGACAAGCTTCTGAACCATCGAAATGATTTCGGGAATATGCATCGTAGCCTTGGGTTCGACGTCAGGTCTTGCAAGGCCGAGAGCGTCCATCGCCTTGTAGAAAGCATCGATATTTTCTTCCGTGAGAGCTCTGAAATCGATTCCTCTTTCGTTTGCACGGGCGATAATCTTGTCATCGATATCGGTAAAATTTCTGACATAAGTCACTGAATATCCTGAATATTTCAGATAATTAACGATAAGGTCTATTGCGACTTCCTTCCTTGCGTGACCGATGTGCGGCTTGTCGTAAACCGTCATTCCGCAGGCGTAAAGACCGACGTTTTTGCCGTTTAAAGGAACGAAATCCTCTTTTTTCTCACTCATCGAATTGTAGATCCTAAGCATTTTTCACTCCATAAAAATTCCTAAAAAGCGGAATATTATACGCGTAATCCATTTAAAGGCAAGGTCTGTAGAGACGTCATACCATGGCGTCTAACATCATCGTAACGGCGTCTCATCTATGAAAACCGAGATTTCAATGATTTGGGTTATTTCGGGATTTTTTGCCTGATTTTTATGCAGTTCTATTCCGCATCCCTTACGCAGCGGACATATATCCCGTATGCCCCGTGCATGCCTGGACCGTGAGATACGATGCAACCTTGTCTGAAATCAACAGACCATGTATTTGTGTAACTTTCTGTCAGGAGCGGTAAAGAAGACCATAGAATGACATTGTCTTCCAGTTTGCTGAAAATACCTTCTCTGCTTTCCGTTTCGTCGCAGCAGAAGCAGGTTTCAGCGTTTGATTCGCATCCGGCATCAGACAAACACTCGTCTGTCCGGTCGCAAGCACCTCCTGTTTCGTTGTTCGGACAGTTACGAAGAAGAGTTCTTAGTTCATCAACAGTCGGAAGATGCCAGTCATAATGTCCTGATTCCGTGAGATATTCGCAGTAATCGACAGACTCGGCGTTTCCCGGGATAGGTTTCTCAGACACAGCAGACCACATTTTTCCTTCAATTACTATGCCGGCGAATTTGTCACGTTTAGCCTCCTCATAAGTTTCACGGATTTCGTCTGCGTAGTTTGGTACTGTGTCGCAAGACAGAAAAAGTAGAATGATCAGGCAGAGACAGAATATAAATTTGATTTTTTTCATTTTTCCGTCACAAAACTCTCCAAAACGGAAAATTGTAGGAAAAAATATGAGAAAAGCAAATTACGCTCCTCATTCCCGAACAAAAATATAAAAACTTTTTTTAGAAAATCCTTCTATTATAATCTGACGGTTTTGACGGTAGAGACGTCATATTATGGCGTCTCTACAATGGTGACAAATGAATAGGTTTCAGGAGGATAAAATGAAAAAAATTACGGCTGAAATTTTTGTTTTGAAGGATGGTGAAGGAAAACTTATCAACGACATCGACACCGATATGATTTTTCACAACAAGTATCTTTCGATCGTTGACATCAACCTGATGGGACAGTATGCGCTCGACAATCTTGAAGGCTACAAGGATTTTTCGAAAAAAGTAAAGCCGGGAATGATCGTCGTCGCAGGCGAGAATTTTGGTGCCGGAAGCAGCCGTCAGCAGGCGGTTGACTGTTTTATTTCCCTGAATTTACAGGGAGTTGCGGCAAAATCTTTCGGCGCTATTTACAAGAGAAACATTATCAACACCGGTTTCCCGATGATTGAGATTCTCGATATCGCGGACGATGCGCTTGAAACGGGCAAAACCCTCGATTTCGACATTGAATCGGGCGAGATTATTGATTGCGGCAAAACAGTCGGTCACTTCAAAAAATTCTCGACTGTTCAAAAAGACATCATCGAAAAGAAAGGTCTTCTCAACTGCATTTAACAGGAAATATTTCGTTTTGCTAATCGTTTTTGGATCTTCCAAATCTTAAAAAATTGCTTTTTAGGGAACTTTCTGCTATGGAAATCGTGAAAAAGTTCCCTAACTTGAGAGTGCGATGAGTGAAACTTTTGATGAAATAAGGATTCTGCTTCAGCAAAAAGCCGAATGTCAGGCGCGGTTGAATCTTCTGCCTTACGACGGAACCCCTGAAATCAAGGAACAGAAAGGCGAAAAGTATATCTATGTGCGGAAGCGTGTCGGCAGCAGGCTGACATCAACGTATGTCGGAGTCTATTCCGACGAGCTTTTTCAGCTTCTTCTGCGGAATACGAAAGAAGCCCGCGAGCTAAAAAAACAGATGCGTCACATCGACAAAAAGCTTGCCGAACTCGGATACGAAGACAGCGAGCTTCCGCTTTCAGTGCAGAAAAACCTTGATTTTGCCCGTGTGAACATGAAGGCTAACATCTACGATCAGGCGGTTCTTGAAGGAGTTGCCACATCGTTTCCGCAAACGGAAGAAATCATTGAAAACGGCAAAGTTTCAGGAATGACTGCAACCGATGTCCAGAAAATTCTTAATTTAAAGCACGCATGGGAGTTTATTCTCGACCGCAATGTCATCCAGAGCAAAACAGATTATTATCTGCTCTGCCATATCGCGCGCCTTGTGAATGAAGGTTTTTTCTTTGATGCTGGCAGAATCCGCGGGATTCCGGTGACTATAGGCGGCAGTTCCTATATTCCGCCGATACCGGTAGAATCAGTTGTAAAAGAGCGGATTGCCGAAATACTTGCTTCAAAGCAGGATGAAATCGATATCGCGGTTGAACTTTGCATGTATTGCATGAAAACCCAAGTCTTCACTGACGGCAACAAACGCGCATCCGTGATTTTTGCAAACCATTACATCATTTCTCACGGGCTCGGACTGCTTGTCATTCCGGAAAAGGAAGTGTCGGAATTCAAAAAACTCCTCGTTGCTTTTTACGAAGGTGAAAATATTGAAATCATTAAAAACTTTCTGAAAGAACGTTGCTGGAAGAAATTGTGATGAGGCTAAACTCTGTATTTCATGGAGGAAAAAATGACTGAAAAAACGAAAATAAATCCGAGAAAGGCGGGCATAATCCTGCATCCGGTTTCCCTTCCCGGCCGCTACGGCATCGGCTGTTTCGGCAAATCTGCTTTCGATTTTGTCGATTTTATGGCTGATTCAAGCATTAGGATCTGGCAGATTCTGCCGCTCACTCCGACCGGTGCCGACGGATGCCCCTACAACTCTTTCAGCGCGTTTGCGGGAAACGAGATTTTAATTGATATCGACGAGCTTTTTGAGGAAAATTTTGCCGAAAAACCGGAAGAAATGCCCGATTTTGACAACTTTCGAGTCGATTATCCGAAAGTAAGCACCTTCAAAGCGAAAATCCTGGATGAAGCGGCTGAAAACTTTTACAAAGTCCGCGAAAATTATCCCGATTTTTCACTTTTCGTGAAAGAAAACTCCTCATGGCTCAACGATTTCGCACTTTTCAGAGTTCTCACGAAAAATTTTGAAGGAAAATCATGGAAGTTCTGGCCTCAAGAATTCAGAAATCACGATGAAAAAGCTTTGAAAGAGTTTGAAAAAGCGCATGAATTAGAGCTTTTCCGCCACTTTTTCGCGCAGTGGATCTTCTTTTCGCAGTGGAAAAAACTTAAAACCTACGCGAATGAAAAAGATATTGAAATCATGGGTGATATTCCGATCTTCCTCTCTTTCGACAGTGCCGATGTCTGGGCGAACCAGCATATTTTCAAGATGAGTGACGCCGTTATGTCGGAAGTAGCAGGTGTTCCGCCGGATTATTTCAGTGCCGACGGGCAGCTCTGGGGAAATCCGCTCTATGACTGGAAAGTGCTTGAAAAAGAGGATTTTTCGTGGTGGATCGACCGCTTTCTGCATAATCTGAAACTTTACGATATTCTCCGTCTCGACCATTTCCGCGGTTTCAGCGCATACTGGTCGGTTCCGGCAAGCGAAACAACTGCCAAAAACGGCCACTGGGAGAAAGGTCCGCGTGAAAAACTTTTTGAAACTCTCTTCAAAAAAGCGGGGAAGATCCCTATCGTCGCGGAAGATCTGGGAGATATCGATGCAGATGTAGTCAAACTCCGCGAAAACTGCGGATTTGCAGGAATGAAAGTGCTTCAGTTTGCCTTTTACGAAGGGACTGACCACGAATTTCTACCGCACAACTATACAAATACGAACTGTGTCTGCTACACCGGAACGCACGACAACGACACGACTGTCGGCTGGTTCTGGTCGCTTTCCGACGGCACAAAATCGTTCGTGACCCACTATCTGGGAAGCAACGGAGACGACATCCACTGGAAAATGATCAGACTTGCGATGTCGTCTATTGCCGAAAAAGCACTGTTTCCGCTTCAGGATGTCCTCGGCTGGGGCGGAGACTGCCGCTTCAACGTTCCCGGAACAACAGGGCCGCAGAACTGGTCGTGGCGTTTCCAGAAAGATTCCCTTTCAAAATACCATTCAGATCTGCTTCGCGGCATAGTTGTCGCATTCAACCGCGAAAACAAGAAAAGTTCGTAATCTCTCGCAATTTCCGAATAATTGAATATAATACAAAGGTTTTCTTGTAGAGACGGAACCTGACACGTCTCATTTACGGAGGTTCAGAAATGCCTGAAAATGAAATCAATCTCATAAAAGAGAAACTTGTGAACGAACTGACACCGTTGAAAATATATCTTTTCGGTTCGTTTGCGGACGGAACGGCGACCGAAGACAGCGATTTTGATTTTTATATCATTGTCAAGGACGGTTCACAGAATCTTGCCGATTTGACGGCTGAAGCTTACAAGTCAATCCGTTCGGTGCGAAGCCGCGCAGTGGACATTGTTATCTGCACGGAGAGCCGATTTGAAAGCCGTAAAAACAGAATGGGAATTGAAAACGAAGTTATGAACAAAGGAGTGCTGCTGTATGGCTAACGAAAATTTAAACGACGCGAAAGAATGGCTTTCCTTTGCGGAAGCGGATTTAGGAGTTGCGACTCATCTTTTGGCGACATATAACCCGAAACCGCTTGAAATCGTGTGCTTTCACTGCCAGCAGGCGGCCGAAAAAGCTGTCAAAGCATTGATTGTGCTGAACGGCAGTCAGGGCGGAATCCCCAAAAAGCATGATCTTTTTCTTCTGTTGAATCAGATAAAAGACACCGTCAAAATCGATGAAAAATATTACAATTATGCAGATATTCTGACTCCTTACGCTGTTTCGATGCGTTATCCCAACGAACTGTTTCTTGAAGAACGCCATGCAGTAAAAGCGATAGATATGGCTAAGGAATTTGTCGATTGGGCAAAAAGTATTGTTTCGATTATTTAGGAGAAACCAACATGAAAAATTTAAGTTTTACTTTCATCATCTTTTTAATTTTTGTATTTGCTGGTTGTATGCAAAATGAGGTGCGGCAAAAAACAGAGGATGATTCTAAAGCCTGTGAATATGCACAAAAGGCTAATAATAAAAAAGTTTGGGCAAATTATCTTAGAAAATTTCCACAAGGAGTTTGCGCTTTTATTGCAAAATCCGAATTAGAAAAACAAAGTGATGTAAATCCAAATGAAAAAGAAATGATGTCAGATTTTATTCCATGCGAAACAGGTTGCACAGATCCGGAAACAGGTTATATGTGGTCATCCATATCACCCTTTGATATGGATTGGAATCAAGCATACAGATATTGTTCAAAACTCAATGAAAACGGTTATTCAGATTGGAAACTTCCAACTATTCAAGTTCTAAAAACTATTGTTCTTCCAAATAAGTGGAAAAGCAAATTCGGTGATACAAATCGCTTTTGGTCTTCAACTCATTATCTAAATGATCGTGCAAAAGATATTGTTTTCTCAATTAATCTTATAGATGAAAATAGTTCATCTCACAAAGCATTGGTTCGTTGCGTAAGAAATACTAAATAATTTGTTGCAATATCGAAATCTGTCACATATTGGTCTGTATTCTTTTTATCTAAAAATTTCACTGGCGCATGAAACTGCGTATTTAGAGCCATCGATCCGCGTAGGATATAATTTCGGACGGAAGAGCAAGAAACAATCGGAGGCAAAATGAAAAAATTCTGCTTTATTTTTATCATCTTTTCGATTTTCATTTTCTCGGGATGCGGTGAAAAAACAACGGAACAGTCAAAGAATCCGTTCGAGCTGTGGAACGAATGCGAATCGATCAGCGCGCTTCAAAACTATGTCGCAGCCGTGACGGACGAAAAATCGGAAAATTTCATTCCGGTCGAAGACAGGATCGCAGTTTTTGACATGGACGGAACGCTGTGCGGCGAGCTTTTTCCTGAATACATCGAGTACCTGCTGCTCGAATACCGCTGTCTGGACGATCCGGAATACAAAGATATCGCAAGCGACGAACTCAAGGAAGCTGCAAATCTTATCAGGGAATCGGGCAAAGAATACAAAACTCCTGCCGTTGACCACTTTGACCTCGTGCACGGAAAAGCCCAGGCAAAGGCGTTCGAAGGTTTGACTCCGGACGAGTTCATCGCCTACGTCAAAACGTTTTTAAAGCGTGAGGCGCGTGGTTTTAAAGGACTTACCTACGCAAATTCAATTTACAAACCGATGATCGAAGTCGTGAAATACTTGCAGAATAACGGTTTCACCACCTATATCGTGAGCGGTTCCGACAGAATGCTCTGCCGCGCTCTCGCCTGCGAAGCACTCGATATCCCTGAAAATCAGGTCATCGGCATGGATGTTAGGCTTGTTGCAAGCAATCAGGCAGGCAAGGACGGACTTGATTATCAGTTCAATGCCGGCGGAAAAGACAAACTCGTCAGAAGTGGCGAACTCTGGCTCAAAAACCTTAAAATGAATAAAGTTTTTAATATTGCTCAGGAAATTGGCAAACAGCCTGTGCTTTCATTCGGCAACAGCAGCGGCGACGTGAGTATGCACGAATACACCGTCACCGGCAACAAGTACAAGACTATGGCTTTCATGCTTATCGCGGACGACACGGAGCGCGATCACGCCGATATGACCGAGACAAACAAGCGCAAAGCACAGTGGGAACAGAAAGGCTACACGATCATCTCGATGAAAAACGACTTCAAAACCATCTACGGCGACGGCGTAGTCAAAACGAACGATTAGAAAAAGAAAACGCATAGTGTAGAACGAGTTTAAAATGAAAAAATTCTTTCGTATTTTCAGGATATCAGCCGTGATCATAGCTTTTGCGGCTGCTTTTTTTATGATGAAGGAGCCCGTTAAACAAAGTGAAGACTCATGCAATCTTGATAAGGAGGCAGCGAAACAGATTTTCAAGACTGCTGAAACTTTCGAAAAAACCGGTTCAGAGTGTGTTTTTAATGTTTCCGAGTCTTCGGGGAAGATGCTCGGAAGAGTGCTTTACACAAAACCGGACGAGACAAGTGTCGCCGGTTTCGGCGGTAAATTGAGAGTCGTTGTCGGCATTTCGCCTGAGGGAAAAATCGCAGGAATTGAACTCGGTGAAAACTACGAATCTTACGGATTTATCGAGCGTGTGAGAGGCGAAGGATTTTTCAAAAAATGGAACGGACTCAGCGTCGAAGAAGCTGCAAAAGCTGATGTTGATACGGTAAGCGGTGCAACAATGTCAACGACTGCGGTAAAATCAATGGTGGCACTCAACCTTTCGAAATACAGCGGCATGAAAATCGCTGCGAATCAGCAGAATTCAACTCCGCTCTGGCTTAAAATCGCGCTTTTTGTTATCCTTGCATATTCACTTTTTGCATTTTTCTTTCCGCAGAAAACGGCAAAATTCCGCATTTTTCATCTTGCCGCACTCGCAGTTGTCTTAGGTTTTATCAGCGGTTCTGCACTTTCAATAGAATCTTTCAAAAACTGGCTCACAACCGGAAATATCGCCCTTGTTCCGCTTGTCATTTTGTGTGCGGCGCTGATTATTCCGATAGTTTCCGGCAAAAATTTCTACTGCAATTTTGTCTGCCCGTTCGGAGCAATGCAGGAACTTCTCGGAAAAATTCCGCTTCCGAAAAAGAATTTGCCACCGAAATTCATGAAAAAAGTGACAATTTTCAAAGCAGTTCTGCTGATTTTCATTTATGCTTCAATGATTTCCGGTCTGATTTCAGATTTCACTGTTTTCGAGCCTTTCAGTGCGTTCAAATTTGAAGCTTCCTCCCTTCCATCGCTTGTTATCGCGGCTGTTTTTCTCATAATTTCGCTTTTCATAAGCCGCCCGTGGTGTCGGTTTTTCTGTCCGACTGGAACTTTGATAAATATGTTCGCCAGGAAAAACGGAGGAGAGATTTAATTCGATTCCTGCTTCAAATATTCTTTCAACAGCGGAATTATTCTCTCAGCCACATCGTTTCCGACAATACGCGAAGCTGTCGGAGTGAAGTGGACTCCGTCATAGAACATCGTATCCGAATAATTGTCAAAAACATAGGACTGATTGAATATTACAGGATCTTCGCTTTCCGACATTCCTGCCACGCAGCGCAGGGTATAACTGTTCAATCCTGGAACAGTAATCTCGTTTCTATAGATCAGATAATGTTCCGTCGAACTCCAGTGTTCTTTCGATTGTAGAAAAGTAGAGAAGACGAACACGCTTCTTATCCCTTTTGCGGCAAGTAGTTCAGACGCTTTCTTCATCCTTGTCTTCAATTTTATGACTAATTCATCAGCTCTCGCCTCAAACTCCGGAAGCAAAGGATGAAAACCGTCTTCTTTTTTAAAAGATAGCATGTTTTGAACGGAATCACTCCAGAAAGCATCTTTTATAACCTTGATGACAGCACTACGTTGAAGAAATGGCTTCTTTCTGTCGTCATTGATATTATCTATCACGCCCTGAACCACCTCTTCTTCCGTCTTGAACGGCGGATGGTCGATATTTCCACGTTCAAAACTGTAGTTTACGTCGCCTGTACCCGAATAAAACAGAGCCATGTCAAGTTCCAGCTTCTCGCTGTCAAGCTCTGCAAAAGGGATTGCCCTCATGAGTTCGTTTCCCTCGATCCCTATATTGAAAACAGTTATTTTTCTATCCGGAAATTCCTTCTGTAGTCTTTTCTGCACTACAAAAGGTATCGTATTCTCTTCGGCGAGATAGATTCCGAGAATCCTCGAATCTCCGAAAAGTCCTATACGGTATTCGTTTTTTTCTTTTTTCTGAGGTTCCTCGCCGCGGAAACCGAACGAGTTGAAGTTGAAGCTCTCTGTCCGTGCCTTTTTGTAGCGGTATATAATTGTTCCGGGGATTCCGACGACCCTTCTGCCAATTGAAGCAAGATCTTCTCTTGCCTTCATCGCCGTTTTTAGTTCCTCTTCCGAAAAAGCAATGCTAGCATAGTATTCTATATTGTTGAGTGTATCACCGAAAGATGTGAAAGTACGCAGAACGAATTCTGAAGCCGCAAACAGGAGAAACAGCATAAACAGTGCGATTAGGATACCTTTTAAAGAACTAATTCTGTCGATGCGTTTATTTTTCTTCAAGATACTTTCCCGCCTCCAGAATTTTTATTATTTCTTCACTCATTTTGTCCGCTTCAAATTTGAGAGCTTTCGGTGTATAGTGTATTCCGTCATAGAAAACAGTGTCCAGAATACCATTGAACAAATCGCTGTGGTCTATTATGTTTTTGCCGTAATCACCTTTTTCCATTGCTTTTTTTACGCCTTCGATACAGCGCATTGCAAAGAGGTTTATTCCAGGTGCATACATTTCATTTCTGTAGAGATGCAGTTTTTCATTGTCGCTCAACGGACTTTTGATCTGGAGAAGAGGCTGAAGAAAGAAAAGCGACGCTATCCCTTTTTGGTCGAAAAAAGTTGTGGCATCCTTCATCCTCCCGAGATAGACTTCAGGAAACTGTTCTGCATAGATGATTTTCTGAGGCGGGATCGGAAATGCCGGAATGTCGCTGCCGGACATGCGCCGCACAAGTTTTTCGGCATCGCTGAGATATGTCTGTCTCAAAGTATTCAGAAGTCTGACTTTATCGTAAATCGTCTTGTCTTCATCTTTCAATTCAATTCCCGGAATCAGTTTTTCATCACCTTTAAACGGCTTCCATTCAATATTGCCTGCATCAAAAGCCGACTGAACATCTATTACCCACGAATAGAATAGGACCATGTCAGGTTTTATTTTTTCCATATAAAATTGTGCCGTTGCGAATTCTCTCTGCAGATCGTGACCTTCAACTCCCATATTCAGAACTGTTATATTTTTGTGAAAGTGCGTACGCAGATTTCTTTCGACTATCGAAGGGATCGTGTTTTCATTCTGAACCGCAAAGCCGAATATCTTTGAATCGCCGAAGATCGCGATACGGAACTCGTCTGCACCTTTTTCACGAAATTCCTGATTTCTGAATCCGTCGGAATTGATGGTGAAACTCTCCCTTACAGCCGGTTTGTACTTGAAAATTATCGTTCCGGGAATGCTCGTCTGACGTTCTTCCCCAAGGCTTACGATATCGTGCCTGAATTTTTCGGCATTTTCCGATTCTTTTTTAGAAAAAACGAGGTTTCTGTAGTAGTCGAAATCGTTGTTAGCCCCTTTGAATATCGTGAAATTGAGAACGAATTCCGAGAAAACGAAGTATGCGGCAATACAGAGAAGCTGCAAAAGCAGTTTGCCGGCAGAGTTTATTTTATCAATTCTTTTCTGCATTTTCATCTTTGCATTTCTTTAATAATTTCAGTAAGTTCTTCTGAAAGTTTTTTTGCATGCAGTCTCGATCCTTCCGGTGTATAGTGCACACCGTCGTAGTAAACTGTCTCTTTTATTCTTTCAAAAACCCGGCTCTGATCTATAACTTTGATATTCTCCTTTTTTGTCAGAGCTTTAACGATGCTATCTTCACTTCGCTGCGTAAACAGGTTCAGACCCGGTGAAAACGATTCGTGCCTGAAAAGAAGATGTCTCTCTATCTCAGTAAGCGGTTTGTTTAACTGAGCTACCGGCGAAATGACGTATGCGGTATATACTCCGCGATCATTGAAATAATTGCAGAGATTTTCGACTCTTTCAGGAAAATTTTTTATAAAAGAATTCAGGTTTTCAACTTTGTCTGAAGGAATTTCGTTGGCTACAAAATCTTTTTTGGAAAACATTTTTTCAAATTCGGAAAAGTCGTTTATAAGAGAGAGTTTGATTGTGTTCAAGAGTTTGACTTTTGCGGTAAGCTGCTCATCGGGCTTCTCTCCGAAAGCAGGCGGAAGCGGCGCATTCTCTACAAAAGGTTCCCATTCTTTCCAGCCGAAAATATAGGCTTCGTTTATATCGTTGGCTCCGCTGTACAGAAGGATGATGTCAGGCTCAAGCTCTTTGTAGTAATGCTTGGCTGCATCAGCTGTCCGCTGCAGTGTAAGTCCTTCGACACCGAAATTGAGAACCTTTATATTTTTATCGGGAAAAGTTTCTCTCAGATTTTTTTCGAGAGCGACAGGGATCGTATTTTCATCGGCGAGCAGAATCCCGAAAATTCTGGAATCGCCGAAAATTATTATCCGGAACTCATCCTGTTCCTTAGGTTTTATCTCGTCTCCGCGGTATCCGAACGAATTTAGGTTAAAGCTCTCCGTTTTTGCAGGTTTGTACTTGTAAAAAAGAGTTCCGGGAACAACTGCGCGCCTTTCACCCAGCGAAAGCAGATCTTTTCTGAATTTAAGGGCTGTTTCCCAGTCTTTTTCAGAAAAAACGATCGATGCGTAGTAGTCAGATTCATTTGTTGCATTGCTGAAAACGGAACTGTCCAATGCCGCTTCAGATATCAGGTAGTAGAGCGACAGGAATAAAACCACGGCGCAGAACAATCCCGGAGAATTTATTTTGTCGATCCGCCTTATACGCATTTAGAACCTGAAATAGAAGAAAGGATCCGAGAAGACCATCGTGCTGCTGGAAAGTGCCGCACCGAAGAGGACAAGAAGAAATGCCGCTTCCAGCCACCTGAACACCTTCGATTTTCCGAATCTGTCAGTGATCACTCTGTAAACAGGGAATCCGAATATGCAGCCTGCGACAAAAACAATAAATGATTTCGCATCAAAAATCTGCATCATTGAAACTGTTGCAGAGGTGTTCGGAACAAACATTGCCTTGACGACTCCGAAATAATAAGCGACAGAGTCGACCTTTACCGAAATGAAGAACAGCGGTAATGCGATCATTTTTGCGTAAAGATGCGCCAGCACAGTATTTCTGTAAGGACAGTATTTTTTGAAAAGCCTCTCTATCGTTATTAAAAAAGCTGAAAGTGCGCCGAGGAAAATGAAGTTCCACGCGGCTCCGTGCCACAATCCGCAGGCAAGAAAAGCGAGCCAGAGATTGACGATAGCCCTGAAATCACCTTTTCTGCTGCCGCCGAGCGGAATATAAATGTAGTCCCGGAACCACGTTGAAAGCGAAATATGCCACTTCCGCCACATGTTTCCGAGAGAAGTGGCTGTGAAAGGATATGTGAAGTTTTCCGGAATTTTTATACCGAACATTCTCGCCAGACCGATTGCCATGTCGGAATAACCGGAGAAATCGAAGTAAAGCTCTACCATGAAGACAAATGTCGCGGCCCACGCCACATCGATTCCCATAGTAGATGTGTCCATCGAATAGATTTTTTCGACGACCGGTGAAAGATTATTTGAAATCAGTACTTTTTTTGCAAAACCGTACACAAAACGTTTCAAACCGTAAAGAAAGGCAGCATAGTGGACAGCCCTGTATTTAAGCTGCGGAATAAAGTTGTCGTAGCGGACAATAGGACCTGCGACAAGCTGCGGAAAGAATGCAATGTAAAGCGCGGTATCAATAAATTTTGGCTCTTTTTCTTCAGGATTTCTGTAAAAATCTATTATACAGGAAACTGCCTGAAACGTGAAAAACGACACTCCTAGCGGCAAATGGAAGTTGGTAGGCGTTATTTTTATCGAGGAAAAAAGAGCAAAAAGGTGTGATAACTGCTCGGTAAAGAAGTTCATGTGCTTAAAAACGAGAAGGAATGCCAGCGAGACAGCCGAACCCAAAATCGCGATAGTTTTTCTGCTGTTCTTGAACTTGTAGAGCATAATTATTGTAAAATGCGCTGTCAAAATTGTCGCAAGCATGAGCATGACAAACATGCCTTCGCCGTATATGTAGAACATCAGGCTGGCGAAAAGCAGAAACGCTTTGCGGAATCTTTCAGGAAGCATTGCGTGGACAATCCACACAAAAGGAAGAAAAATAAATAAAAATATCGGACTGCTGAAAACCATGGAAACCTCAAATCACAAAAAATGCAAAAACGTTACAGTTTACTTAAAAATTATTAAATTTAAAGTTTATGAATAATGGATAAAGTGTTTTTCTGATCAGGCTTCCAGAACTTTTTTAACTTCAACTCTGAAATCATCGAAAGTCATGTCGTCACGGATTCCGAAACGGGTGAGGGCAAAATCGTATTTGACAGGGTCTTCCGGCGCAAATTCGGCGTAATGCGAAGTGATTTCGAGCGCTGCTTTGTAATTCGGTGCCTTTTTTTCGGTAAAACCAAGGATTTTCGCCGCTTTGAAGGCGTGAGTGTCGAGCGGAACCACCAAGTCGGCGGCTTTTGTTTTTGTCCAGCCGCCTGGATCGACCTCATCGTTTCTCACCATCCAGCGGAAAAAGAGATTGAGCCTTTTGCAGGCGGAACCGTCTGCGGGAGAAGGGATAAGATACGATTTTTGCGAAAGATTCATCTCGTCGACGAATTTTTCGACTCCGCAGAGATATAAATTCTCGAAATTTCCGTATTCTTTGAGAACGTGCTTCATTCCGCGGAAAAGTTTGGCCAGATCCTCGTCTGTCGTGAAGCGGTGGACAAAACCTTTGTATATTTTGAGAAAATCCTTTTCGCTGTGCGAAGTGACGAAATCGAACGGTTTTTCCTCGATCGGAAGCAGAATTTTGTCAATAGATTTAAGGATCTGAGCCACTCTGCCGTAAGCGATAGAAGAAGCTAAAAGCGCAATTATTTCGCGGTCTTTTGTCTCAGGATAATCATACAGGAATTTGAGCGGATCGGGGTCTACAAGGCCTCTTTTATTGAGCTTTTTGTAAAGTGATTCGAGAAGATTTTTGAGGTCGCGCATTATTTGACCGCTTTCATAACCTTCGCGATAAGTTCGTCTTTAACGATGTAGGGAAGGGTGAGGTGGTCTTTGTGCTCGTTGTTTTTGTTGTATTCGACAACTGTTTCGATCGAGTGCTCGTTTCTTGCCCACGCTCTTCTTGAAACGCCGCCCATGACGTCCCACGGAAATGCGATGTCGAGTATCGCGTCGACTCTTTCGGAGCCGTCAAGAACCATACCGAAGCCGCCGTTGATCGATTTGCCGATTCCTACGCCGCCGCCGTTGTGGAGTGCTACAAGGCTCATGCCTCTTGCGCAGTTGCCGGCAAAAATGTTGGTTGCCATGTCGGCCATGATGTTGGAGCCGTCTTTGATGTTCGATGTTTCGCGGTACGGGCTGTCTGTGCCGCCTGTGTCGTGGTGGTCACGTCCGAGCATGATGGGGCCGACGATTCCTTCGCGGACCATTTCATTGAATTTCTTTGCGATCTGCGTTCTTCCTGCCGCATCCTGATAAAGGATCCTTGCCTGAGTTCCGACGACGAGCTTGTTTTTCATCGCGTCTTTTACCCAGTGGTAGTTGTCCTTGTCCTGATAACGAAGGACCGGTCTGCAGTGCGCGATGACTTCGGCAGCCGCTTCGTCGGTTTTCGCAAGGTCGCTCTCTTTGCCACTGAGGCATACCCAGCGGAAGGGGCCGTAACCGTAATCGAAAAGTTCAGGTCCCAAGATGTCCTCAACATAGCTCGGCCAGATGAATCCTTCGAAAGTATCTTTTCCGTTCTTGGAGATCTCTTTGACGCCTGCATCGAAGATCGCTCTCATGAAGGAGTTGCCGTAATCGAAGAAGTAGGTTCCTTTCGCAACGAGCTTTTTGATGACTTCGAAATGTCTGCGCAGCGTCGCGTCGACAAGCTGGCGGAACTTCGGTTTGTCGTTTGCCAGAAGCGCCGTTCTCTCTTCGAAAGTGATCCCTGCCGGGCAGTAGCCGCCTTCGTAGACTGCGTGGCAGCTTGTCTGGTCGCTGAGAAGGTCGATGTGGATGTTTTTGGAGTCGGCATATTCGAGCAGATCGACGATGTTGCCGTGGTAAGCGATACTGATGGGCTCTTTCTTTTCGATGTATTCGAATGCTTTTTTGAAAGCTTCTTCCGCGTTGTCGGTAACAAGCGAAACCCAGCCCTGAGAATGTCTTGTCTCGATCCTGGAAGCATCGACTTCCGCGAAAATACCGACGCCTTTCGCGATTTCAACTGCTTTCGGCTGTGCGCCGCTCATGCCGCCGAGACCGCTGGAGACGAAGAGTTTGCCGCGAAGGTCGCCGTCCCACGGAACGCCGAGTTTCATTCTTCCTGCGATAAGGATCGTGTTGTAGGTGCCGTGAACGATTCCCTGCGGGCCGATGTACATCCAGCCGCCGGCAGTCATCTGGCCGTAGTTCGCAACACCGAGAGCCGCTGCGCGGTTGAAATTCTGCATATCGTCGAAAAGGCCGACCATAAGACCGTTCGTCGTGATGACTCTCGGAGCTCTTTTGTGTGATTTGAAAAGGCCGAGCGGGTGTCCGCTGTGGAGAACGAGCGTCTGTTCGTCGGTCAAAACTTCAAGATATTTTTTGATGAGGCGGTACTGCATCCAGTTCTGGCAGACCTGGCCTGTTTCGCCGTAAGTTACGAGTTCATAAGGATAAAGCGCTGTAGCAAAGTCGAGGTTGTTGTCGATCATTACCTGGAAAGCCTTGCCTTCGATGCAGTTTCCTTTGTATGAATCGATCGGTTTTCCCCAGATCTTGCCTTCGGGACGGAAGCGGTAGCCGTAAATTCTGCCGCGGGTAAGAAGTTCTTCGAGAAATTCGGGAGCAAGAGCCTCATGAAGCTCTTCCGGAACGTAGCGGAGAGCGTTTCTAAGCGAAAGTTCGATCTCGTTTTTCGTGAGTGTGAGCTCTCTTTTCGGAGCGCGTCTGATACCTTCCACAAATTTCGGATATTCGGGAAGAACAGGGTCAAGTTTGATCGTCATTGCATTCGAAATGTCGAAATTATTGAGCATTTTTTCCTCCAAAACAGGTTTTTAACGGCGAAATATACTATTAAAAAAGAAAGTTGCAAGATTGCCGGTAAGGATTGACTTTTCAGCGGTTCTGATTATAATATCCGCCGTTCTTCAGGAAC
>DBYV01000041.1:0-26138 GCA_002310995.1 bacterium UBP6_UBA1177
TCCATTTTTCCCTCCTAAATGTCGATCGTTGCGTTAAGGGCGTTCTCTTCAATGAACTTTCTTCTCGGTTCGACGTTTTCGCCCATGAGAATATCGAACATCCTGTTCGCTTCGGCAGCGTCTTCCGATGTGACTCTGAGAAGAACCCTGTTTTCTGGGCTCATCGTCGTTTCCCAGAGCTGCTCGGGGTTCATTTCACCGAGACCTTTGTAACGCTGGATCTTCTGACCTTCCTTAGCGATGTTGAGGACCGTGTTGAGAAGCTCCCGCCAACCCGTGACTTCAGTTGATTCTTCTTTTGCAACGTTCTTGATCTCGTATTTCTGCGAGCCGTAAGCCATCATCTTTTCACGGAGTCCGTTGATGAGAGTGATTTCGGAATTGTGGGTGTATTTCTGGTCAACGACGCTGACTTTTTCTACTCCGAGAGTCGTCGTGTAGATCTTCATCTTGAATTCGCCCTGGACTCTCGTGTTTTCCTCAAGTTCCATTCTGAACGGAGCCTTCTGCGGGAAATTCTGTTCCATGTAACCTTTGATGAGTTCCCATTTTTCCCAGAGATTGGTTTCCGATTTGAAATCGTCTTCGACAAGAGTGGTCGTGGCCGCTATCGATTCGACGATCGCCGAGTCGTAGATGAATTCCGTCTTTGCGAGATTTGCGTTAAGGTCGACAAGAAGTTCGACATATTTTTTGAGACCTGCTTCATCAAGATCGTTGTCGCCGATTTTGAGCGTAAGTCCCTGAATGCCTGTATCGACAAGGTAATCCTGAAATTCTTTTTCATCCTTGACGTAGGTTATCTTCTTGTTTTTCGTGATGCCGTAAAGCGGCGGCTGAGCGACATAGAGATAGCCTTTTTCGATGACTTCCGGCATGTGGCGGTAGAAAAGGGTAAGGATAAGAGTCATAATGTGGGCACCGTCAACATCGGCATCTGTCATGATGATGATTTTGTGATAGCGCAGCTTTTCGATGTTGAACTCTTCCTTGCCGATTCCTGTTCCCAGAGCGGCGATGATCATTGTGATCGTCTCGCTTTTCAGAAGTTTGTCGAGACGCGCCTTTTCGACATTCAGGATTTTGCCTCGAAGCGGGAGAATAGCCTGCGTGCGGCGGTCTCTGCCCTGTTTTGCCGAACCGCCTGCCGAGTCACCCTCTACTATGAAAAGTTCGGAGAAAGCAGGATCTTTTTCGGTGCAGTCCGCAAGTTTGCCGGGAAGAGCGGTACTGTCGAGAGCTCCTTTTCTTCTGACGAGCTCACGTGCCTTTCTCGCAGCCTCTCTCGCAGCTGTCGCCTCGATGATTTTGTCTATGATGACTTTCGCAATATCCGGATTTTCTTCAAGATATATCGTGAGCGCATCGACGATCGACTTTGAAACGAAAGCCTGGATCTCGGAGCTTACAAGCTTGTCTTTGGTCTGCGAACTGAACTTCGGATCGGCCATTTTGACCGAAAGAACAGCCGTGAGACCGTCTCTGACATCGTCGCCGTTGATCGAATCGACGATCTTGTCGTTCTTGATGTTCTCCTTGATGTAGTTGATGAAAACTTTCGTGATCCCGAGTTTGAATCCCGCAAGGTGCGTTCCGCCGTCACGGTTGTAAATATTGTTCGTGTAGCAGAAAATCTTCTCGGTGTATGCCGTTGTCCACTGCATCGCGATATCGACCGTGAGATCGCCTTTCTCTTCGTGATTCGATACCGTGATGATATCCTGATGCAAGCCGGTCGTGTTTTCGTTGAGGTATTCGACATAAGCCTTGATTCCGCCTTCGTAGTGGAACTCGAATTCCTGTCCGACTCTTTCGTCAAGCAGATAGATCCTGACGCCGCTGTTGAGAAAAGCCATCTCGCGGAGCCTCTGCTCGACTTTCTTGAGGTCGAAAGTTGTCATCGAGAATATCTCGGCATCAGGTTTGAAAGTAACTTTCGTGCCGTGCTCGGTCGTTTCGCCCACTTTTTCAAGCGGAGCAACCGGATTGCCGCGGTGATAAGTCTGCCTGTAGATACCGCCCTGACGCTTGATCTCAAGATCGAGAGTTTCGGAAAGGGCGTTTACGCAGCTGACACCAACACCGTGCAGACCGCCGGAAACCTTGTATGCGTTGTTGTCGAACTTACCGCCGGCGTGAAGGACCGTCATGATGACTTCTGCAGCCGAACGGTGTTCTTCCTCGTGCATATCGACCGGGATACCACGGCCGTTATCTTTGATTGTTATGCTCTCATCGACATGGATATAAACGGAAATTTTGTCGCAGTAACCGGCAAGAGCCTCGTCGATACTGTTGTCGACGACTTCGTAGATCATGTGGTGGAGACCGCTTCCGTCATCCGTGTCTCCGATGTACATTCCAGGTCTTTTTCTGACCGCTTCCAGACCCTTCAGAACGTGGATGCTGGACGCGCCGTAATCCTGTTCCGCCTGAGCCTGAGAGATGTTTTTTTCTTCGTTAAGATCTGTCATGAAAACCTCCTTAATAAACAGACAAAAGATTATATTTATCGAATCGCAAAAATCAAATTTTATCGAAGAGAAAAATCAATGATTTTTAGGACATATATGATTTTTCCGGCTCAAAAAACCGATTTGCAAGTGCTTGATTTTATTTGATTTTTTGGGAGGCAAAATTTTTGAGCGAAAAAACGGCCGTTTTTTGGGCAAAACTGCATTTTTTTGTGGTAAAAATTTGTGATTTTTCAGAGTAAAAATTTACGATTTTTTGAGCACGAAAAGAGGCTCGCCGACACCGATTTTTTCGCCTTGCGCTATCATCGGTTTTTCGACCGCTTCTTCGGGAATGAGAATAACGATTGTAGAACCCATTTCGAACATTCCGAATTCGTCATTCTGAGAATATTTTTTGTCGTTTTTAACCCACTCGTCAGAGAAGTTTTCGGTAAAATTCATTTTTATTGAACCCACAAAAGTTGCTCCAACTGCGGTGTAAAAGTAGTTGAAGTTCTCCGCCTTGAATTTTACGACGACGCGCTCGTTTCTGATGAAGAGCCTGTCGATGTTGTTGAGCCCAAGCGTATTAACCGGAAAAAGCCGCCAGCCTGTGTGAATGTGCGCTGCAACGGTCGAATCGACCGGAACATGGAAACGGTGATAGTCGCGCGGCGAAAGATAAATCGTTGCAAGCCAGAAACCTTTTTCGAACGGAAGCTCCTTTTTGATAAGGTCGGAAACGAGGTAAGTTCTGCCTTTTACCTGTGTCACAACATCGGCATGAATGTTTTCAAGGACACTTACAACACCGTCGCATGGCGAAAGGAAGGCGTTTTCATCTTTGACAAGCGGACGGATTGAAGGATCTAGTTTCCTTGTGAAAAAAGCGCATAGAGAATCATAGTCTTCGAGCTCTCCTTCAAAATTTTTCATATCGATTTCATAGTGCGAGGCATAAATCTGAATCGCTTTCCGAATAATCAGAACAGGGAACTTAAGTTTTGTGATTTTTCCCCAGATTCTGCTTAAAACCGGGAAAGAAATTATGAAAAGAAAGAATTGTGTTAAGTATTTCATGCAAATCTCCAAAAATCTCAAAAAACCGTGATTTATAGCACGGTTTCAGGAAAAAGCGAAAGTTTTTAGTCGCGCCATGTCATCGTAACGACGAAACGCCGTGACGACGTGACGTTGAAGGGCGCGAATCGATAATAACGATAATAACGATTCGCCGCCGTTTCGAAATATCGGAATTTCGAAATATCGATATATCGACTAAATTATTTGGGCGGCGTCGAAAAGAAAAAATTTGACTTGCCAATTTTTTTCCCTACAATCCCGCCCCGATGGTGCTACCGTGGCTCAGTCGGTAGAGCAGCTGATTCGTAATCAGCAGGTCGGGTGTTCGAGTCACCTCGGTAGCTCCATTTCTTTTTTGAAATCCAAGAAATTGTAGTTTTTGAATATAACCTCACCTCGCCGCCTTTGTAGGGAATTTAGGGAAACTAGGGAATCTAGGGTGTTTAGGGAATCTAAGGATATTGTAGAGACGTCATATTATGGCGTCTCAGGAGATATCATGGTTTCAGATTATCTTGTTGATCCTTCAGGAACGATGACGTTGATCAGGTGGCTGGAAAGGTAAGAACCGTTTCCAAGAACTGTTGCATGAGCGTCAAATTTAAGGAAGCTGTCTGTGGTGTTGACACAGAAATCATTGTAGAAGTGAACATCAAAGGTAACTTCGGCATTCTGCGGAACAGAGAAGAACGTTGTTTCGTCATGCTGGATTGTATCCGGATCAGACGAAAGTGCTTTTGATGATTTTACGAACTCAGCCGCATTTACGCCGTTGCATTCGTCATCGCTGATTCCGCCTGTCGTAACATCCATGTCAATCCATGTCGTAAGCTGTCTGATTGCATCGGTAATGTTTCCGCCGATTCCTGTTCCGTCTGCGTTTTCAGTGTGGTAAAGGAAAGGCTGGTTGTTTGCATCAACAGATCCAGTTGCCTCTGCAAATGCCGTGAACCACTTTTTCGCAGAATCTGTTTTCTTGCCGTTGTCGTCGAAACCGGAGTCAATACCGATGAATTTTGCGCCGATTCCGTTCATTCCTGCGATTGCAAGGTCTTTTGAAAGTTCTTTTGTTCCTTGAGCAAACATGCAGGAAGTGCTGAGAGTTACCTGCGAGCCGTAGGGAACGCAGTCGTCGGAATCCTCGTCAGTGATTACGACGAAAATAGGCATCGATTTCTTTCTTATGCAAAGTGCACCGGCCGTTCCGAGCTTGTCTGCACCTGAGCAGTCAGCTTTTGCAACATTGTATTTTGCATTTTGCATCATCAGACCGGCTCCCGGGATGTTCGGAGGGCAACTGTTCATAGCACACATCAATAATTCGCCCTGGTAAGCTTCGCCGGTTGCAGCAAGGTAAATCGCGTAAATCGCAAGTTCGTTGCCCTGGTTGCCTTTGAGGTTTCCGATAGCGTCTTTAACAGCTTCTGCATCGTAAGTCATTGTCTGCTCGACAATATAAGGTTTTTCCCAGCCGAATCTTACAAGGCCGAACGAAGCGTAGTTCGGGTTGTCTGCGAACTGGTTTGCAATTGCATCAACAACTTTTTCTTTTACTTCATCTTTGAGCTTGTTAATCTCGTCGCCCATTGAACCTGAGTCATCGAAGAAAATCGCGACATCGATAGCTTCGATTTTTGTCGAGAAAGTAAGTGTTCTCGTTACGTCTGCCGGAGCGTTGTAGGGAAGAACGACATAGAAAAGACCTTCAGGAATATGGTCGCCGTCATCAAGCGGATTTGAACCGTAAGCTATTTCGGCAAGGTCATCGTCGCCGTCGCCGTCAGTATCGTGACTGAGCGGGTCGGTACCGTTTTCCTTTTCTTTTTTGTCGGAAAGACCGTCGTTGTCGCTGTCTCTGTCAAGAAAATCGGGAGTGCCGTCACCATCGGTGTCTCTGCACGGCTGTCCAGGACATTCCTGACTGTCAGAAACTCCATCGCCGTCGCTGTCTGTGTCAAGGCAGTTAGGCAAACCGTTGTTGTTCATATCTTCACAGCCTTCGACTCCGTTAGGAATTCCGTCACCGTCATCATCCTGATCATCAGGACCACAGATGCATGTTTCAACAGGATCATCCGTATCAGCTTCTGTGTCTGAAGTAGTATCAGAACCTGTATCGGTTGTCGTATCTGTTGCTGTGTCAGCGGTGTCTGAATCTCCTGAATCAGCAGTGTCTGGAGTTGTGTCCGAAGTCGTGTCGGAAGTTGTATCCGCTACGGTGTCGTTTGTATCTGCTGTTTCTTCATCATCACTGTTGCAAGCTGTAAAGAAACAGATGAACATGAGCGCAGCAAATAATGCAATCAAGTGTTTTTTCATAAAAACCTCCTAAAATAAAAGTGTCAAAAACTCCAACCGCAAGATTATAGCTTGAAACAATTAAAAGAAAAGTCTTTTTTTTGCTGTTTTTAATGATCAAAGATAAATAAAACTAATCGTCGTAATCTTCTTCTTCGTTTTTATCTTCGCCTTTTGTGAAGGTTACGAATTTTGAGATGGTGCTTGTTTTAGTGTCAGGCCCAGTTACTGCAATGGAGATGCGGTTGTATTTTTTCTTCATTTCGACATTCACGCTTACGTTTTCAGTTTTTTCACCTTTTTCGATTCGTTTGTAGAAGACTTTTTTACCGTTCAGGAAGACAAATACGTCCTTGACTTCTTCCGGATTGATTCCAAATTTGATTTCAGTCGATTTTTGGTCGGTGATTACTGGCGTTTTGTCTAAAACAATTTTCGGCATACTTATTGGATAGTGGTTTTCTATTGCAGCAGCTGTTTTTCCTGTTGCCGGAGCCGCGCTTTCTGTTTTTACCCAGAAACCATTTTCAAGAAGGAGCGCGTTGCCGCATTTTCCGATCGCATCTGCATTGCCTTCAGCAGAGACTGTACCTGTTTTTGAAGCAAGGTCGGATGCGCTGAAAAGTTCCGTTCCCTTATGCAGCGATATTTTTGATTTTGCCTCTTCAAAGTTGCATTTCGCCGTATTGGCAAAGGGAATGTCGAAATCAGCACTGTATTTCAGCTTGTAGTCGTATACAGACATCGAAAGTTTCTGCTTGGCAAGATCTTCTGCTTTAGCCGGTTTTTCAGTTTTGAATTTAAATTTGGCGCTTGTTGATTTTCCCGGTTCAAGAGTAAAGGCGTTAGTTCCGTTCTCTATGAAAATTTCTTCTGAGTCGTTGGTGTTTATCAGCATCGCCTTTCCTTCGAGGACAGCGCCTTTGCCTTCGTTTGTTATCATGAGGGTAAGTTCAGCCGATTCACCGCTCTGGATGAAGCCGTCGCGGTTGCCGTTCGTTTCTGCCGGAATGATCGCGAATTTGAGATCCGGCTGTTCTACAGGAATGGTTTCGACTGTGAATTTTTCTGTTTTTATCTCTTTTTTCTTCTCGGGTTCGTTGAGATAAAGTTTCATCGTTCCGTCGGTTTTCTGCCACTGAACCGATTCAGGAAGTTTTACGTTTACAGTGCGTTCAACTGAACCGCTGAATGTACCGAACGGAATTTCGATGCGCCTGAGATTTTTTATCGGAGATTCAAAAACACCGAGCAGGTTTTCTATTTCTCCGTCAATTTCGGCTTTAAATGTGAAGTTTGCCGTTTCTCCGCCTTTGAACTGTGGATTGCTGAGCATTGTAACTTTGAGAGTGTCGGTTTTAGGCTGGGCGAGAGAAGTCTTTTCTTTCCAGTTTATGTTGTTTTCATGCAGTTTTGCGAGGATTTTTTTCCACTCTTCGTCTTTTATCAGCTGCGAACTTTCGTAAGCTTTTTTATTTTGAGTCATCTGCTGCGCTATTTTGACGGCGATTTCGATTTCCTCGTCGCTTCTGAACTCGTCATCCTTCTGCTCACGGCGTTCTTTAATTATTGTTTTGACATCCTTGTACTCTTTAAAATAGCGGATTGTCGTGAGCGGTTTTTCAACTGTTTTTGGAGCATACTGGCTGACGATATGTTCTTCAAGATCGCCTTCTTTCAAAATGTTTTCGCCCGAATCGAACACCGAAATTTTGTCAGGATGGATGAAAACAGCTCTTGTTTCGATGTCAGGCGTGATACCGACTGACTGGATCGAAATGTTGCCTGGAGTGAGATATTCTGCAATCGTGAGCTTCATTCCGCCGCCACCAGGAGTTCCGATTATCGTCTGCACGCTTCCTTTGCCGAAGCTTTTTCTTCCGATAACAGCCGCTCTTCCGTTCTTTTTAAGGGCTGCTGTAACGATTTCCGTTGCTGAAGCAGAACCTTCGTTTATCATCACTACTATTGGAATATCGAGAATATCTCCGCGGCTTTTTTTCGCGTAGTTGACTTCAATCTCGTCATCGTCTTCTACTGTCGAAACGATTACCCCTTTGTCGAGGAATATATCGCTTATCGATATCGCCTGGGAAAGCAGACCGCCGGAATTGTTGCGCATATCGAGCACAAGTGCTTTCATTCCCTTCTTTTTGAGCCCGTCAAGTTCTTCGACGAGAGTGGAGTATGTGTTTTCCATAAACCCCGAAAGGTTGATATATCCGATTCCGGGCTGCGGCATTGCGGCAAGAACCGATGTGATTTTTATAACAGCACGGACTATCTCGAATTTCAGAAGTTCCGGTACTCCTTCGCGCCTTATCATAAGGGTTATGGGAGTTCCCGGTTCGCCTCTCATTTTGCTGACAGCCTTGTCGAGAGTGAGGTTTATCGCCGAAGTATCGTCAATCTGAACAATAACGTCGTTAGCCTCTATGCCGGCTTTGGTTGCGGGAGTTCCTTTCATCGGTGAAATTACGGTGATTTCTCCGTTGTCATTCATGCCGACTACTATACCTAAACCGCCGAAGTTACCGCCCGTCGATTTTTCAAAGTCATCGAAATCTTTCGGCGTGAAAATGTAAGAGTGCGGATCAAGTTTTTTGAGAATGCCGTTTATAGCTATATATTCAATGTCATCCTTTGTTAGCGGAGGCTCAGGAACATACTCTTTATCGAGTTGTATGTAGACTGATCTGAGAGCGTATGCAACATCAACAACATCGCGCAGACTTTTGACCTTGAGTACGTGTTTCTTGTTGTAAATCTGCAAATTTATTACTTTTTTTTCTTTGTTGTATGAAATGAGCGTCTCTGGGAGCGAATCCTGAACGGCATCGAGAGCGTAGGAGAGAAGGTCTGCGGCTTTGATTTTTGATTTGTCAAGATAGCGTTTCTCTGCTGTTTTCAATGCAAAAACAGTTATCTCACCTTTTTGAAGCGAGGTGTCTTTTGAGAGTCGCGAACTGAACCCGAAAAAGTCGGCGTTAAGAACGAACGCCAGAAACAAAACCAGCACAAGCGCTAATTTCTTTCTCATTTTTTCACCTCTTTATCCTTATGTTTTTCTTAAAATCCTGTTTTGACCGCATTCATAATAAACTCGATCTTACCCATAAACAGAATAAGTCTCGAAAGCAAAGTATATGCGAAAGCGGAACCTATTGCAACTAAGACGAAGAATCTGCCTATTTCTCCGGTTGTGTTTACAAAACGGTTGTTGTTCCTGTGGCGTGCAACAAGAAACATGATTGCGGAAGTTATGCATACTATGCTTAGTACTGCATTTATCGTCATGTCAATCTGTAGATTTCCGCTTTCGTCAAACGACACCAGAGGAATTATTGAAGTGCGTATCATTTCCTGTATGAAAGCCGAAAAGTAGACGGGAATGTTTATTGCCGTTGTTACGATGACGATGAATGCTGCCGGCAGAAAGCGCAGTTTTGAATATGATGCTTCGCTGTTCGACGGAATAAAAAGCAAAAGTCCTGCAATAAGCGGTATAAGGATGAGCAGATCACCGCTAAGGGCAGAATTATATGCCGGCTTTATTATCGAAAAATACCATATTACTGCGAAGTATCCTGCGGACACACCTATGAAAAGCGACTCGGCAAAGCGGTAAAGCGGATTGGGTTTGAAAAAACCAGAAAATACCGCCAGGGTAAGCACTAAAGCCGTTATTGTTCCTATATCATTGAAAATATTCATTTTTTATCTTTGGTCACAAGTTTTATCAAATTTGAAAAAACAACAAGCCCGATTATGTAAAAAAGTATCGTCGAAAGCATGTCATACTGCTTTTCTATATTCAAAGAGGGCTGAAATTCGTGTGTGAATACTGCAATCGATTTGAAACCTCCGATAAGTCCGTCGAGGTAGAGCGAACCGCGGAAGGGAATGTAGGCAGAAAGCATATCGGACGAGCAGAAGGCCACTTTTTTCACGTTTTTGTCTTTCAGCATGACTGCAAAAGAAACTATGCCTGGAACACCGTCGAAAGTCTGTGATGAAAACTCGAAAACCGCGGAGAAATCGGAAATGCTGCCAATTTCGTTCATCAGCGGCTGGTGGATTTCCGTGCTGCTGTCGAAAATATCGCGTTCTTTCACCTGACCGAAGTTATTTGCTATCAGATAGGTTGCGACATTGCCTCCGACGATGAAGCCTAGGTGAGTGTATTCGTGACCGTAAACGAAACGTTCCCTGCCTAAACTTCCGTTTTCTATGCTTTTTTCAACTGCGGTAAATGCCGATTCTACGCCGTTGGGAATCATTGTCGCAAAGGCTATTCCGATATTTTTATCGGCCAGAACTCTGATAAGCGCTGACATTGCCGATTCAAGTTCGTATTTTGATTCAGGACCATAGTTTACAAGAATCAGAACTTTGGAATTCTGCGGCAGTTCATCGACAATCTGAAAAACTTTCATTTCGTTTTCAGAGGGTGCTACATTAAGTTCAGAGTCGTCCTCGGCCCTGTTTCTATCAAAGATTGCAAAATAGTGGAACAGCATAAGGAAAAGAATCGGAAAAATCAGACCCCAGTGAGGAATTCTGGCAATAGCCGCCGATATGTTCTTGAAAAAATTTCTCATTTTTTCTCTCCGGAGCCTGCAAAGAAAGTGGAGTAGAAGTTCTCAGCAGTAAAAAACAGCAATCCGCTTGCTGTTCCTATTGCCAGGGCCTTGAATACCGGCGCGGCAAGGACATTCATTGTCCATCCGGGTGAAAGAGGTCCGCTCCAGTCAGAAAGATTGTTCTGCGCAAAAAGCCAGTAGTGATCGGTGAGACCTATCAAAGTAAGGACAAAAGCTATTGTTATTACGCAGTAAGAGTAGCTTCTTAGTGAAAAACGGCCGTAAACTGTAGAGAGCATATTGAGCAGAAGCAGAGCAACGAATGATGAAAGAAGCGGATCGAAGATGTAGCGGTAGATCCAGCGGATAAAGCCTTTTATTTCAGGGCTTGTTGTGATTCCTGTCTCTAGGAACTTTGCAGCGATTCTTTTTTTACTCTCGGGAGGAAGGGTGGAAGAACCGAGATTTGAAAGTTTTGCCGAAGCCATCGCAGAAATACTGCTGTTTGTCAGAAAACTGTTGTATCTGAACATGTCCTTGTTCAGTTTTTCCGATTTCGTGCGCAGAAATTCTTTTTCTTTTGTGATCCATGTTTCGAGTTCTGTTCCGCTTCCTTCTATTTTTATTCCACTGTATCGGAAGTCTTCAAAACGGTTCTTTTCACCTGCTTCGAGACCGAAGTTGAGTTCATTCTGTTTAAGTGACGCGATGGAGGAGTCGAACCATTCTTTAAGTTCCTGGGAAATCGGGAAGATATCGGAAATAATGTCTACTGATGCAGATTTGACTTTTTCCCGTATCTCTTTGACACGTTTCATTTCGCTTTGGTTTATGAATGTTATTCCCTGTTCCGAAGTTTCGGCCGAAGGTGGCGTAATTTTATTTTCAGAAAGAAGTTTCTGATAATTTTTTAACGAAATATCAGCGCGTTTCAGCATTTCCTCGGACGGGAAGAAATCAGTTGAAACATCAGCTGAAATATAAAGGGCCAGTTTGTTTTTAGAAGGAAATTTCGAAAGCTGGAAATCGTTTTCTATGAAAACAAGAGCTGTTTCGGTCAGGAAATCGGGTTGTTCTCTGACTATGTTTTCAAATGTATAGCGGCTTTGGTTCGGGTTTATGAAACCCAGAATAAATGTTGTTACTGCTGAAATGACGATTAAGAGCGAATTTAAAAGTTTGCTTATGCGGCGCGATCTCTCTTCTTTTCCCAAAATCCTGTCGTTTGTACCAGGAAGTTTTGTCTTTTTAGCGTTTTCTGCAGCGGATGATGTAAGTACGTCTTTGATGACTGAAGTTGTCTTCTGTGAAGAAAAAGATTCTTTAAGTTCGCGGAAGGATGATCTTACCGAAACAATCTCCCTTGCAAGAAACTTTACAAGACCGGCGAAAAACGAAAGAACTATTACGATTTCAGTCCAGCGGACAGCCTTCGTCAGAAAAACACTTTCTATACCGAGCGAAATCATGACGAAAACTGCGACGATGCAGACAAAAACAGATATGAGGATGATCTTTAACTTCATTCTGCCACCATTTTTATGAGATTATCTAAAAAAGGGTAGTAGGGTGCCAGAGTTCTGCAAAGCGAAAGCGAAAGTATCAGAACTGCTACAATCGCCAGAAACAAATAAACTCCTGAAGTTTCGAGAGTTCTTTTGTTTTTAAGCTTTTTTATCTCTGCGTTCATCAGGAAAGGTTCGATGGAAATCAGACATTTTTTAGAGTTGATGGCATCAATAAGAATACCCTCTATTGAGCACGATATCGCGATTTTTTTCTTGTCTGATCCTGAATTGTAGGCATCCCAGTCCGATATTGCGGAACCGTCGGAAATATTGAGTATCAGAGATGCGTTCATTTCACGTTTTTCGATAGTTGTGTAAAAAGTGTTGTTCGCATTTGAAAGCGGTGTAAAGAGTATTGATGCGCTTTCCGCACTGCGTGTTGCCAGAACGCCGAACTCTTCAGGAATCGTTGTTCTGACATAATTCCCGGCATCGCTTTCTTCCAGAATCTCGTCAATGAATTTTGCCGCTGCCGAAAAGAGCGGGTGGGCTTTGGAATCAATAGAACTGTTGACTGCTATTCTACCGCTGTCCTCGTCGATCATAGTTTTGATAAACTGAAGCAGAAGCATGGTTTCCCTTGAGAGTTTAGAAGGGAATTTTCTGGCGAAAATATTCGGGAGCAGAAGAGAAATTATGAATATTGCGAAAAGAGAAAATATTTTAAGATCGATTGTTACTTCCATTTGTGCATCTTTTCCCTAAGGTCGAAAATAAGCGTTTTTCTGCTTTCTTTCGTGCCTATTGTCTTTTTGTTGCTTCCGGGGTCGTTTTTAGTCATGTAGACTCCTTTCGCGGTATGGATTTCGATTACAGAATTCGGATCTATTTCGAGAACGCAGTATTCACCCCAGCGAAGTACGATATCCTCTTTTCTGTCATTCTCGAGTTTTTCGACAAATATTGCCGGCGCTCCTTTCCTGAATTTGCCGTAAGGGATGAATATCCAGCCGTTTTTTATGTCTTTAGTGTTGAAAAATCCGCGAAGGAACGAATTGCTGCCGGCTTTTCCCTGCATAAACATTGTCATTCCGGCAAGGATTACTCCTTTGTCGTCAAAGAGGAAGTAGATAGTTCCGTGCGTTACTCCGGGAATGGAGATGAGGCTGATGAAGGTTTCGAAATCTATTTTATCCGTAAGGGTTATACCTATTATTCTGTCAGGTTCGAAGAGAAGATTTTCTTTAACGGTTTCGTCTATTGCGAGGACGTTTTTCTGCTGGAAATTTTCGTCAAAAACAGTTCGTTTTTCTATGAAAAGATCGTTGAAAACTGACTCGAAGACTTCAGCCGTCAAGGTTCCGGCTTCCTGAGGAACGGCATAGTTTCTGAACAAGGTAGTTCCGGCGCCGCGCTCGGCATGACTGAGCAGCGAATAGTCATCGGTAAAGAGGGTCGAAAGAACCGTTTCGGAGCGTTTCATGCAGAACACGTCTGAAATTTTGCGCAAAGCCTCTGTATAGGCGATGTCGTTTATTCTGATATCTTCGATTTCATCCCACAGTGTCATCTGCTGAAGCGTCTGGACAGTATTCTGTTGTTGCAGAAATTCTTCATCTGAGGCATAGCTGTTGGTTTCAAGCACATTGGCGTGTGCTGAAAATCGGATTCCCGGTTTGGCAAGCTCTTTTCGCGCCGTTTCGAGCGAAAGGCGGCTCCCTGCAAAAATAATATTCGGTCTCTTTTCAAGAAGTTGGGGATTCTTGCCGAGAGAAACTATCATACTGTTGAGCTTGTTATTTGTGGAATTGTCATAACCGCCGGAAATTATTATGTAATCTATGTCTGACAAGTCGATTGCCGAAAATGCGTCTGATGCCGAATAAGCCTTTTTTACGTTAAGAAGTTTTGACCATGCCAGTCTTTTTGCCGAACGGGTGGAGCCCTCTTCGCTTATTCCGAAAACAGCTGCGTTCATAAGCCTTTCCGGGATGATTATGCGCTGTATCGTTTTTTCTGATTTGATGCCGCTTTCATCGTAAAATTTCTTTATTTCCTGCCTGATGTCCGCATCTTCTTCAAGTGTCCGTTCTTCAGTTTCTGCGGAAATGCTTTCATTGTAGTAGTCAAAATCAATGGCAATTTTTCTTACGAGATTTCTCATGGAAAGAAAAACAGTGAAGTTTTCCGAATTCATTCTTCACCTCTTTCAAGAGCTTCCCTTAATGTCTCAAAAGAACCTTCTCCGCGTGAGAAACCGAGTATTTTTTCTGTTTTTTCCTCACCGAAAAGAAGCGAGGAGAGTGGTTCTGCAACTGAAAGTAGAGCGGATATCTGCCTTTTGAAAGGAATCATCATGTCAAGCAGTATCAAAGAAACCGGTTCAAGTTTTTTTGATCTTAAAAAAGTGGCGATTTCTTCTGTCTGACAGCCCTTTTCCGAATTTCTGCTTTCAAAATGCGATTTTATGCCGGTTGCCAAGTCGTTGCTCCAATCGTTAAACGCGGCATATTATGTTAGCAGGGAGTTTTTGTCAATCTGACGTAACTTTAAAGACAAAAAAAAAGGGGAGCCGAAGCTCCCCTGATAAAACCCGTTTCAGCAGGGTTTAGTAATTTGAAGCATAGAATACTGCGAAACCGAGGTTGTCTTCTGCGAAAGAATTGAGCTGATCAATCGTTGTTTCCATGATGACCAGTCTTGAGAAACCTTCAGCACCTTCTGCAAGGCTCTTCTCTTCATTATCCTTGAGAGCAGCTGCGCTTCTGACAAGTCTGAATGACGGAGAAAGTCTTGAGTATTTGTCTGCAAGATACTGTCTAAACTCATCTTTTGTTGCGAAACGCTGTTGTCCTTTAAGGCTAGGATCTCCAGCTGCTGCTGCACCATCTGCGGTGAATACGATCTTTGCAAGGCAGGTGTCGTCATCGTTGCCCTGTGCTTTGCAGGTCTTCCAGCCGTCCGGAGAAGTCTCTTTACCATTCTTGTCGTATTGAGCAACTCCGTAGAGAGCATTCTGATCCTGGACATCAAGAGTCGATTTTGCAAGAACTGCTCTGTAGTACGCATTTCCATCCTTGTTAAGGAACTGAACTTCGTTTACATCGGGTTCCGGATAGTTTTCGATGTCGTAAGCGTTGATTCTGTAAGATACGAATCTCTGAAGAACTGAAGTATCTGCCGAGGTGTTAGCAACGTTACCCATGGTCCAGTACATCGGCCACATCTTGTCGAAGTATGTCCAGCCTGCGTGGATCGGAGCATATGTCGGGTTAACCTGCGAGCAGAGGTTCTTCTTCGGAGTGTAAGCCAGGTTGCCTTTTGCTGACGGCGGATTTACAGCCCAGTTGGTAAGGATGTTGACAGGAACATCAACTTTTACAACGTGGTTGACAACTTCGTCTTTAGCATCGTCGTATGACTGATAGTAGCAGTACGGCGAGAAGGTGAAGAGTGCTTCTTCGTCAACAACATCGGAAAGCATTGTGAACTTAACATTCTCAAGACCTTCGAACTGCTGGTCAACGCTGTTAGCACGGCTCTCTCTTCTGTATTTAGCATCGAACCATCCAGCGTTTGCGATTGCGTATATTGCAACCATTTTTTCTTCCGCATAGCCTCTTCTCAAGACTTTGTCGTAGTAGATGCTCTCATTATCCTGAATATCCCAGCGGTCTTTCTGGAAACGACCGATGACCGGAGTGATATCTGCCCACAGTGAGCTGCGTCCTTTGATGTAGTCAGCATAACCGTCGATGTAGTTGTCTGTTGACTGCATATAGTAAGCCTGTCCTGCTTCAAGTTTGTCGTTAATTTCTGCATCCTGCTGCTCATCAACAGTGATGTAGGTTCCTACAGCCGGTCTGTAAATAATGTTGTAGTAGAAGTAGTTTACACCTTCCATACCGGCGATTACATAGTCTGCCGGGCTCATCGGAGTGAGGGTTCTGAGTTCGCCGTCTTCAATCCAGTATTCCTGGCCCTTAAGAGCTCTCTGGTATTCGTCGCATACATAGTTGCTGACAGCCTGTCTTGACGAATAGGTCGGAAGTCCGTTTTCATCAACTTCATCACTCGGAACTTCGAAGTTAGCGTTGCAGCCGTCGCCTGTTACATCAAGGATGTAGGGCGTCCACTTTCCATAAACATAGAAGTTGAAATCAAGAAGGAAGTGGATGTATTTGTACTTTCCAAAGAGGGTGTCGTAGATCATCTTCATTGATGTTCTGCCGCGGAACTCTCTGAACTTCGGGTTACCTCTTCTGAAGAATCTCAGGAAGTAGTAAGCGTTATCCATATCAACCATGCTTCTGATTACATCGGAAGCCATGAAGCCGGCATCGAATGTGTTAGCTCTCGGATCATCTGAAGATTTTTCATCAGTAATGAAGAGATATTCATAGTGTCTGCCGTCGTTGACAAGATAGGTAAGATTTTTGGTGCATTCAGGCTGAGAATCGTCACAGTCGTAGTTGTAACGGTAAACATCACGTTTTTCTTCGACTTCTTCACCTTCTTCGTTTGTAACTTTAACCTTGACGGTGTCATGTTTTATTTCACCGAAGAAGTTAAGGTCTACATTCGGAGCAAGACGTTCAATTTTCTTGCCGCCTTCATAGTAGGTGTATATCTTGGTCGGGATATCAACAGTTTTAAGTTTACCGTTGTCATCAAGATAAGCTTCATTGGTTCTTACATAGTCCTTATAGTTAGCGTCTCTGAGCGGATGAACTTTATTGTAACCTTCATAGTTGTCACCGTCTTCGCCCTGATGTACAAGTTCACCGTACTGGCCGTTGCCTTTAATTTTAACCTGTTCGAAAGAACGACCGTATACGAACTTGAGAGCAGCCATATCGTATTTACCAAGACCTACAGCGTGGATGTAAACTTCTCTCTGGTAGTCCATTACCGAAGTGTAGGTGTAGTAGTTAATGTCGGTTTCGAAAGCTTTTTTGTATCTGTAAGCTTTGATACCGAATGTTGCATCGTTGAAATTCGGCTTTTCCTGTTCTTCAAGAAGGAGATTCTTGATTCCGTCCATCATAGCCGGATAGTTTTCGCTAGCATAGTAGTTGTCGATGTAGTTCTTCTGGTCTGTCGAGCCTATGAAGTTGTGTCTCAAGCCCATGGTGTGACCCATTTCGTGCTCAGCAACACCTTTGTACTGCATTTTTTCAAGAACATCGTAGATAGCGTAGATAAGCTTGTCTTCGTATTCTTTTCTGGTGTTTTTATTGTCGTTCCAGTTCGGCATTTCTTTTCTGAGAGCTGCCTGTTTTTCCTTTATGAACTGGATTATCGAACCATCCATGAAGGATTCGTCGAAATCGAAGTCAAGAGCCTTAGCCTGGAGATATTTAATCATCTCAGCTTCCATAGCTGCCGGTCCTACGAACCAGGGCTGCATAATCTCTTTCTGCTCGTCGGAGTAAGCCGGATGATCAGACGGATTCATCCACGGGAAGAGGTTCTTTTTGATTGAGTAGGGAACCATCTGGGTTTCCCATTTCGGGTTGCCGATCAATGAAGCGAAATTGAATCTGTCATAATTTCTGGTTTTGAGTTCCTGCTGGAGACTGATTTCCTGAAGTCTTTCTTCAACAGACTGAGCTTGTGAAGAAGCTTTGACCATAGTCATAAGGTTTGCAGGGTTGTATGATGCTGCGGTGCGTGCTGCGACATCTCTTGTAGCTTTCGGAGCCTTTACTTTGTTGTCCCAGATAACTTCCGGAGTGTTAGCGTAATCGGGGTTGATGAGCTCTTTCCAGTCCCAAGCTGCCGGATCGTCTTCGGAAATAAGGACTCTTGCAAGCTCTATTGCTCTGGTGTTAGCCCATGCAAGAACTGATCCTGCGATGTTAGAACCGCCGCCAAGGCTCATACCGGTTTCGGGGTTGACGTTCCACTGGGAAACACCGAGAATACCGTATTCTGTCGGTTTGTCGACCCAGTTGATAAGAGCTGCATAGGGGTTACCGTTGTCATATTTATGACGGAGAACAGGAAGACCTGCTTCGACTTCACATGTTCTTTCTTCGTTGAGAACACATGCGGCCTTTGCTTCAACGTAATCTTTAGGACAATCTTCGTTTTCAGCAAAAATCTGGCAATCCCAGCGGTCGCCTCTCCATTCTGCATATCCGAAATCATCTACATAGAGTTTCGACATTTGATTGTCATTGGTGTAGCAGGATGTGAAGTACATAACCTTTTCTTCGTCGTACATGTCTGCTTCTTCCTGCTTTACACAGATTTTCACAGCATTTTCACGGCTGTCTGAAGAGAAGTTATAGTAGTTTTCGAAACCGTAGAGAGCTTTTCCGTCTCTTGCCGGAACGTAGGATTCTACAGGGTTCGGAACCATAACAACGATGTCGTTTACATACTTTTTGAGTTCATCACTCATGGTTGCGTCGCCTTCATCAATGAAGTCGCCGTTCCATTTCTGGATCCATGCCTGTCTGTCAGGAACAAAGCATTTTTCTCTCCAGTTGTAGTGCGGGTTTGATTTGTCGTTGAGGTCGGAAGTGTACCATTCAAGGTCTCTGACTTTAACGGTTTTGCCGTCAGCGCCTTTAACTTCCTTGAAGAAGTCGTTTTTGTAGTTTTCGAAATACCATGCATCAAAAGCACGTGTGTCGCTTCCAGGGTTCATAGCAGCATATCTTGCGCCGAGCATAGCGTAGTTGTAATCTTTCGTGATTGCGCAGTTTGCCGGAAGCATGCGGAGCGGAGTCTTCGGTGAAGAGGTGAAAACGATCTTCTGCTGGTATTTGATTTTGCCAAGGCATTTGTTGTAGTCTTCGCCTTCATCGCATTTGAAGTTCCAGTTTTTGTTTGCATCAGCCCAAGCCATATTCCAGTAGTTTGCAAGGGTGTGATAGTTGTCTTCTCTGTATCCGTGATAGTTGTCGTAACCTTTGAATTTGTTGGTGAAGAAACCGTATTCACGGAACATTTCATCCGGATATTCAAGAGGTCTGAAACCGTTGTCTTTTGCACCGGGAGTCCATTTGAAGGATTTGGATGCGATATCGTAGTCTCTCTTTCCGACAACGTCTCTGTTGATCTTGGAGAATACGAAACGATAGGTGACTGCAGCCGGTTCGTTACCGATGAATTCATCGATATCGTCCCAGTTGTAGATCGTGCCCCAGTCTCCGATCGGCTCGAAGTATTCTGTGGAGAAGAACTGGAACCACTCAACTTCCTTGTTATATCTTTCCGCATCGTCTTTGATAGCGGTGTAGTCGCGGTATTTCTTCGGAACGATGAAAGTACCGTCGTGAGCGTAGAATTCCCAGTCTGTAGCGGTCGTGAGACCTGCTTTGTAGAAAGGAGCGCCCCATTCGATCGTAAGGGTGAGGTATTCAAGTTCGTAATTCGTTACGCCGCTTCTCGAATTTGTAGCGAGAGAGAAGTAACGTCTTTCGTTCCACGGTCTGTCGGTGTTCGGAACGAGAACAGGGAGTGCTTCGCCTGTCGTCGGGTTTTCGCTCGGAACGATGTCGTAGTGAGCCGCGATAGGATAAGCAACGATCGGGGTTTCGTTGACGTCAACGATTTCGTTGGTGTCAAGAGCGGTGAGTTTGTCCCAAATGCTGTAAGCAATGAGCCAATTCTCGGTGATTTTCCATTTTACGACTTTACCTTTGCTTGATTCGCCTATGAACGCGTAGTCAGCGGTGTAAGGCAGATCAACAATGGTCTGACGGAAAAAGAACTCGCCTTCGAACAATCTTTTGTCGAGAGCAAGCTCGTCTGTTTTGTCAACTGCGCTTCTTTCTGTTGTGCATGATACAGCCATCATGACAGCAATGAGAGCAACGAGCAGCGACAATGCTTTTTTGGTCAAATTCATAATAACCTCCTAAATTAAAAACTGTATGAATAGCCAATGTTAGCAAAAACTGTCGTATATTTAGCCTTGAACGGGTAGTTCGTAGCACCGTTCTTTACTTCAGGATCGCCAGGAAGTTCCGTAAATCCTTTGTAGTTTCCGTTGTCGAATTCCGGAGCATTCGTTCTTACACCGAGTGCGAAGATAAAGCCTTTGACTGTGTATGAAGCTGTTGCACCGAACGAGAACAGGTAATACCATTCAGAATCTTCGATAGAACCCTGGAAGCCGTCGTAGTAATAGTCTTTTGTGTTGAGTTTGAAATCGGAGCCGAAATTATATCCGCCCGAAACTTTGAAAGCGAAACCTTTGTAGTTGATTCCGAGACCGAGCGTAAGGCCGATGTCATGATTCTGGAGGTAGCCGAGGGGCTCGTTTCCGTATTTATCCCATGCAGCATCGTATTCTGCGAATGTTTTAGCATAGCTGAATCCGAACGAAAGTCCGAGTGAAACTTCTTTAGGAAGTTGGAAGTTTTTAGCAAGTCCCAGATTTACGCCGAGAATTGTTCTGACTTCGTAGACATCCCAAAGTTCCTTCGAAGTGAAGGGAAGGGAAACGCCGATTCCGATAGAACCGACAATGCCTGAAAACAGCGGAAATCCTTTTGAAAGTCCGATGTTGAGCGGTGTGCCGTCGAATTTGGAATAGTTGAGATCCGAAGAAGATTCCAAACCGGCTTCTGTGGCAACTGCCTCTGACATTCCGTAGCGGTATGATTCTCTCAAACCGATATCTATACCGAGCGAGAATCCCAGCGGGAGCTGGTAAGCTGCGTAAACATTAAGAGTATACGCAAAAGCCTTTCTTTCTTTTGCAAAACCGTGTGACAGGCTGTTGTTGATGCCGATTGTGAATTTTGGCTGTTCCGGCTGTTCGGCAGTTTCTGTTGCCGCATCCGAATCGTTTGCCTGAGCAGCAAGTTCTGCTTCGATATCAGACTGTCCTTCTTCAGCTGGAGCTGCTTCCTCTGCGGGAGCCGCTTCCTCTTTTGCAGGCTCAGCCTCTTCTTTTGCAGGTTCAGCTTCTTCTGCCGGAGCTGTCTCTGCCGGTTGCTCGGCTGCTGCCGCTTCGTCCTGTTGTGCAGCTTCTGCCGGGGCTTCCTGAGCGGGCGCCGCAGCTTCGCTTTGTTCCGGTGTGCCTTCAGAAGCGGGAGCTTCCTGTGCAAAAACCGGCAACGCACAGATTAACAGCAGAGCGAGAAAGTAAAACCTAAACACTTTCAATCTCTCCTCCTTTAATATGAGCAAGTTTCCATTTCCCAAAAAAACGCGCTAAAATAGTTGAAACGCAAATCAAAGTCAAATGAAAAAGAGCAATTTTCCGAAATCTTTCTTAGCAAATCATGTCCCAAACTTTTTTTTTTAGTTATGTCAATAAGTTATCTTTGAACATTTTTTTCATGTGCGGGAATTTTTTATTTATGACCATTGTTTTTTACTCTTTTGCGATTTCCTCGACAAGATTCATTCTGTAAATTTTTATCATTGCCGCAAGCGAAAGCACAAATGCAGCAATCATTGTCCAGATTATTCCGTGAAGTTCAATTTCCGTGAAGAAAAAGGGTTCCATGTTTATTCCCAGTTCAAAGTCAAGTGCCGGTTTGCAGAAGGCGAGAAGCGTGTGGCCGCCGAGAGTTCCGACAGCGATTCCCGATACCGAGATAAAGAATAGTTCAAGAAAAATCATTAGTGATATCGGAAGTTTTCCGATTCCGAGGGTCCGCATGAGCGCCATTTCGCGTTTTCTTTCGTTTATTGAAGTCATGATCGTCACGAAAACCATGATGAGGACCAGAAAAAGTGTGCCGTAGCTGAAAAATCCGGCCGCCTTTTCTGCTTTGTTCATGTAAGTCAGCAGTTTTCTTACAGTTTTTGCTGTATCGGTCGCGCTGGTAAAGCCGTTTTCCGAATATTCCCTCTCAAGTGCCGCTGTAAAAACAGGGTTTTTCGTTTTTACAAGCACAGCCGTGATTTTTCCGTCAGCAGATTCTTCGCCGTGTTCGTGATGATGTTCATGTTCTTCGTGTTCAGCTTCGTGATGTCCGTGGTCGTGTTCTTCGTGTTCAGCTTCGTGGTGTTCGTGGTCATGTTCCTCATCTTCAGCATCTTCATGATGATGGTGGTGATGTCCGTGTTTGTGGATCTCCCAGACGGATTTCAGGCTTGTGAAAATCGCGAAGTCTTCAGGCCCGTTCAGCGGTTTCAGAATGGCACAGACCTTATATTTGAAGTCGTGGACATGCGCATCCTCGTCACCCACAGTTCCGTGGCTTCCGAAAAAAGTGTCCCAAACCGACATATCGTAACGCATTGCAGTTTTTGCTCCGATAACTGCGCAGTCGGAGTTCTTTCCGCCGAAAATGTCTTTTGCATCGATCATCGGGTCGATATCCCAGAATCCTTTTGAAATTTCGTTTATGTAGGCACTTTCGACGCCTGTTATCGGCACTCCCATGTAGCTGTCTGAGCGCGCGACCGGAAAAACTGCCGAGACTCTTTCGTCACTCGCAAGTTTTCCGGCAAATTCATAGTCAAGCGTGCCTGCAGGCTTGTCTGTATTGAAAAGCGTTGACATGACGAGTGTCGTGTCGCTTGCTCCGGCCGGACCTACGACAAGCGGGAAGGCAAGCGATGAGTTGACCGCAGTCGCCGCAAGCCCGAAAGAGACGCAGCCTATCGCGGCAAGGAACGCAAATGCCGCGGAAATCGCGAAAATACTTGTAAAAACCGAGAATTTACGGTGACTTATGCTGTGCAGAACCGCTTTTAAAATAAATATGTATTTCATGACAGCACCCCCGTTTCAAGATTGAAATCGACATCGGGGCGGATATCGTCAAAAATCGAATCGTGCGATGTCAGAACAAGAGTCGTTCCTTTTTTGTTGAGTTCAAGCAGGGTGTTTTTGACAAGTTCCGATGAGTTTCTGTCAAGGCTCGCCGTCGGTTCGTCGGCGAATACGAGAGGCGGATCGGCAAAGAGGACTCTCGCCACCGCGACACGCTGTTTCTGCCCTACAGAAAGGTGATAGGGCATTTTGGCCGAGAACTCTTTCATTCCGACTTTATCCAATGAATCCAGTGCCTTGTCTTTGTAATTTTCAGGAAGTTTTCCCGCAAATGCAAGCGGCGCATAGACGTTTTCCAATACCGAAAAAGGGGAAAGCAGGTTGAAAGTCTGGAAAATGTAGCCTATGTTTTCTGCGCGGAACCTGTCTTTTTTCCCTTCACTGAGGTTTGTAATATCAATATTTCCGAACAGAACCGATCCTGAATCGGGTTTTATCAGCCCTGACATGACGTTCATGAAAGTCGTTTTGCCGCTTCCGCTCGCACCCGAAAGGCGGAGAACTGCTCCCTGATTCAGTTCAAAAGAGACCTTTTCAAAAATCAAGTTTCTCTTTCCGTTCGTATCAGAGAACGATTTTGTAAGATCCTTTATCGAAATTTTTTCAAATCCTGCCATGCACAAACTTCCGAATAAAGTTTTTTGTTTATTAAAATCCAATACTTAGTCTAAAACTTTTATTTCTTTTACCAGGATGCTGTTAAGAAATGTCTGCCCGTTTATCGTATCGGGACCGAAGAAAAAACGCCCCGTGACCTGAACTAAAAGTACCTGTTTGAAAAGCTTTTCACGGTCAAATTCAAAAGGGATTTCTCCTGCATCTTTGTAAGCATAAACGATATCGCCCATCGTCGGCGGATTGCAGAAAACGCAGCCTTTGAGGACTATTGCGGGATTCGAGAGCCAGAAAGTCGAGAATTTTCCGTCTTCCGGGATTTTTTCAAACGGCATTACCGCTCCGACCATCGTGACGAGCGAGCCGTTGAGCGACTCGACTACCGGTTCCGGCAGTTTTTCCTTCAGTCTGAAGTAAGTATAGACTTTTTTCAGGCTTTTGAATTCGATCGGACGCGGCGGCATATCGTAGTCCGGCTCGTTGATTTTGTACTTTCCGTGGGTCATCTCGTTTTTATCGAGTTTGTCGGAAGGATGGAGAACTGAACCTTTTCCGTGTTGGAGGAAGCTGTCGGCGATCGATGCATCAGCCTCTTTCAGCTTTTCTTCCTGCGCTTTTTCTTTTCTGAGTTCAGGCGGTACAGAATCCTTTTTTTCGAGATTTTTGACCGCTTCCTTCACTGTTTTCGGAACGGCAGGCCTCTTTTCAGCCTCTTTCGAGCATGACAAAAGCGAAAAAACAAGGATCAAAAAAAGAAGAGTGATTTTTTTCATGACGCTAAACTACTTGGATTTATTAAACATTTCATTTATTGCGTTTGCAGCAGTCTTTCCGTTCGACATCGCTAAAATTACGGTAGACGCACCGCTGACGGCGTCGCCTCCGGCATAAACGTGCGGAATATTCGTCGCGCAGGTTTCGGGATTGACGACAATGCAGCCTTTTCTGTTGACTTCAAGTTCCCGGCAGTTGCCTGTCAGAGTCGGGTTCGGGCTCGTTCCGGTCGCGAAAATAACGACTTCGCAATCCATCGTGAAGGTTTCTTCCGTTTCGAAAATCCTGCTTCTGCCTCCTTCCGGATCTTCTTCGGCTCTCATTTTTCTGAAAACGATGCTTGCAACGTGTCCTTTGTCGCCTTCGATGATTTCGATCGGAGAGATAAGGAAAATAGTCTCGATCCCTTCTTCTCTCGCGTGCAGAAGCTCTTCACGGCGCACCGGCATGTCGGCTTCAAGTCTGCGGTATGCGATAATTACGCGCTCGCTTCCGAGTCTTAGGGCAACTCTCGCCGCATCCATCGCGACATTTCCGCCGCCGATGACTACAGTCGTTTTTCCGACAGTGATCGGGGTTCTGCTCCAGAGTTTGCCGGCGTGCATCAGATTTGCGCGGGTCAGGTATTCATTTGCGGAGTAAACACCTGGAAGGTCTTCGCCAGGAATTTCCGGAAACGAAGGAACTCCGGCACCTGTTCCGATATATAATGCATCAAAATTATTAAGAATTTCTTCAACTGAAATCGTTTTCCCGATAATCGTGTTCATTTTGAACTCGACACCGTACTTTTTAAGGATTCTGATTTCCTCCGCTACAATTTTACGCGGCAGACGAAACGCAGGAATTCCGTAGGCCAGAACGCCGCCCGGCTCGTGCAAAGCTTCGAAAACAGTGACCTTGTGGCCGTGCAGAACCGATTGATATGCGCAGGCAAGACCGCCGGGGCCGCTTCCAGCTATCGCAATTTTTTTGCCGTTTGTCTCCTTGATTTCAGGCTGAGGGAGATCACGCGAAAAATTGTCTGCAAGGAATCTTTCGATATTTCCGATTGATATCGGCGAATTGATTTTTCCCATCGTACAGTTTTTCTGGCACTGGCTTTCCTGGGGACAGACTCGGCCGCACACAGCCGGAAGAGAGTTGTCCTGGCGGATTACCTGAAGCGCCTCGACGAAACGCCTTTCGGCAGTGAGCTGCATAACTTTTGGAATGTCGATATTGACAGGACACCCCTTGACACACGGCGCGTTCTTGCAACCGAGACATCTCCACGCCTCTAGAATAGCGGAATCCTCGCCATAACCAACCGGAACCTCGTCGAAAGTATGTTTTCTGAACTCAGGGTCGAGCGTCGGCATAACCTGAGGCTGAATCTTTATTTTATCTGCCGGTTTCATCCTTTTCTCCAATAAAAACAGCAACGGGAACGCTATTTAGCATTTTTAAGGAATATTTGAAAGTTTTTTGTTTTTTCGCGCCGCTTGGTTTTAAGAACGAACAAAAATCTTGTTTTTAGTGGTAACACTACCACCGAATTTGGTGGTATCTCGGAATGAAACTAAATCTCTTCTGCCGCAAGCGGCTGAGAGGTAGAGTGAGGTCAAAAAAAGAGGGCCCGAAGGCCCCCTTCTAGAAAAAGATTCCCAAGTCCCTCGCCACTCTGGAGAGGGATTTAGGGTGAGGTTCCCGGCTAGGAAGCCATCATGATTCCGCCGACGAGAGCGAAAAGTGCGAACGACTCAACGATACCGGGAGCCGCAAAGCTCATACCGAAAACAGACGGTTTCTTGGAAACTGCGAGAATTGCGCTGGAGCATGCTTTGCCCTGGAAAATTGCGCTGACCATGAATGCAAGGCCGCAAGCGAGGCCGATTCCGAAGATCGCGAAATCGTTTTCAGCTTTAAGTGCGCCCTGAAGGATGATCATGAGCGCGAAGCCGTAGATCGACTGAGACGCAGGCATTGCGGAAAGTGCTACGAATTTTGCGTGGCCTTCTTCAACTTTCGCCATTGCGCCGTGAGAAGTCATACCTGCAAGACCGCAGCCGATCGAGCTTCCGATTGC
>DBYV01000041.1:26296-30543 GCA_002310995.1 bacterium UBP6_UBA1177
TGAGCCCGTGGATCACGCCGCCCATGAGGCAGAGCGCGATGTTGAGCAGATGCCCGAAAACCGCGATGAGCGGGGCGAAAATGTATCCTGCAACGCCGAGATCAAGGACCTGTCCTGCCAGATTGTTGAAGGTCTGAGCAAGCAGCGCGCCGGACAAACCGAGAGCGAAAAGTCTGATGTAGCTCAGGATGTCGCTGAAGAACTGCACGCCGTTGTAAAGCCCGAAGAACGATGCGTAAACCATTTTGAACGGGTTGAAAGTCTTTGCCTGGATCGCATAAAGAACAACAAGTATTCCCGCGAAAACTTCAAGCGAAAGAAGTCCGTTTGCGCTTATCGCAGCGGGGTCAGCCGCATTGAAAACGGTGCTTCCGCCCTTATCGAACGCATACCAGAAGAAGAAAGACCAGATGCCGCCTATCCACGCGATGTTGATGAGCGGAGTAATGAAATCTTTCTCGTCCTTGGCCGCGCGGAGCCCTCTCAAAATGAGGGAAAGGCAGATGTGGACCATACCGATGAGGACCGAAAGCTGCATCATGAATTTCGTCGTGTCGGGATTTGTCTTATCGATTTTGATGAAATCCATGTTCTTGCAGAAAGTGATGAGCGGTGCCTCGAACGCTTTCGGGAACCAGCCGAAGAATGCGCCGGTAAGTATGCCGTAAACCGCCGTAGCTCCAGTGAGAACGAGCGAAAGGTTGATGAAGCGTTTCATCGCCGCGCCAGGATTCTTCAGCTTTATCTTGAGGAAAAGCATGAAAACGAAAAGGAGAAGTCCGTATCCGCCGTCGCCTACGATCATCGCGAAGAAAAGGGTGAACGAGAAGAATACCCACGAACTCGGATCCCAGTCGTTGTATGCCGGCGTGTCGTAGATGTTGACAAGGTCGCGGCCCATTTCGTCGACTGCCTTTTTCGAGTCGATAAGTGTCGGGATCGTCTCGTCTTTTTCCGGCTCGATCTCGATGATCGCCGCACATTCGTTTTCAAAAGTCTTTTTCAGATTTGCGAGTTCGCTTTTCGGGCACCATGCCTGAAGAAGGAAAACTTTGTCGTCAAATTCGCTGACAGTCCCTTTTGCCGCGCGGTTGAAGCTGATTTTGTCGAGTTCGGCGAGATAGTTGTCGTAAAGTTCGCCGCGTTTTGCCGCGAGGTCGAAGATCGCCGATTCTGTGCCGTTCTGCTTTTCTTTGAGCTCTGTTATAGCCTTTTTGAGGCCTGTCATATCTTCTTCAACGACGATTTCTGAGCATTTTCTGAGCTGAACAGGCTCCTTCGCGCAAGTGAGGAAAAATACGCTCGAACTATCGGAATAAATCTTGAAAACTGCGAGAACTTTTTCGAAATTGATCTCGTCCGCGCTCTTTTTCGGGCATTCCCAGATCTGTATCTTTATGTTGCCTTTCTTTTCGATGAGGCGGATGTCGTCAAGCGAGAAATCGCCGAGTTTTTCGATAGTTGAAAGTTTGTTGCCAAGAAGCGTAAGTTCGTCCTTGATCTTTTTGCACGAAGCGTCAAGTTCGATGATTTTATTTGCCAGTTCGGAGCCGTGGAGATTTATTTCGCTGCGGGAGCCTTTCGCGTTTTCCATCGCGCCGTATTTGTCGGCAAGTTTGAGTGCCGAAAGGGCGGTGTCAGCGTCAGCGGTTGTGACGAAGCGACCGTCTGTCCTGAACTCTTTGCCTTTGTAGGGCATGACTTCGACAACGCCCGCCTTCTGCAGCGTTTTTATTATCTCATCTTTCTTTTTCTGTGGTCCGACCAGCAGAAGTTTCTGCATTTTACTGATCATTTACACTGCCTCCGCAAATTGTTCGTCTTTGCGTTTAAGCTTGTCTTTCGCGATTTTAGCGTTGCAGATTGCCGCGATTTCCTGGTCACCGAGGAAAATGGAGATCTTTTTGATGTTTTCCTTGCACTCAGGGATCTTCCTCTTTTCGAAAAGGTTGACCTTGATGCTTGTCTGACGCAGCTCTTCCGAAAGAATGTCGAAACGCTCGTGAACGATCTTCAGCTTCTCTCTTTCGGCGACGAGTGCGCGAAGCTCTTCAAAGGCTCTGTCAAGCCAGATCGGGGTGGAGAAAAACGAGTATTCAAACGGCTTGAACCTGATATCTTTGAAGACTCTGACGTCTACTCCGGCGATGTTTTCCGCTTCGGTCAGGACTTCTTCGACTGCAACGAGCTGATAGATGTTCAGAGTGAGCTTCCGGCTGAGCAGCGCCGCCCATTTCGCAGCGGCATCCTTCCTGCGCGCGATCTCGGCTTCGACTGCAGCGGCCATGTTGCGGGAATTTTCGACTTCCGCCTGAAGCTGCTGCTTTTTGAGCTGGAGCGTGGGAAGGTACTTGCTGAGCTGCGCCAGAAGGTTCTTCTGAGTTTTCAGCTCTGTTTTGTTCAGTTTTATTACTGCCATTTACTTATCCCATTTACCATATTTCTCAATCCAAGTGTTTTTAAGACCTGTCTCGTTTCTGTCAAAGCACTGTGCGAGGATCGTCCAGCCGAGGTCGAGCTGCTCTTCGATGTCGAGGTTGACCTGGAGGTCCATCATCTTTTTCTCGAATGTTTCTGCGTAAGCGAGAAGTTTCTTGTCCCAGCCCGAAAGTCTGAAACCCATCGACTCTCTGTCACGCGCCTTTTTCGCATCGGCGTAAAGTCTGATCATCGCATTCGCAAGGTCGCCGTGGTCTTCTCTCGTGACCTTACCCATGACCTGCTGTTTGAGACGGCTGAGCGATCCGAACGGGTCGATCCTTCCGCCGTGCAGATAGAACTGGCCTTCCGTGATGTATCCCGTGTTGTCGGGAACCGGATGCGTTACGTCGTTTCCGGGCATCGTTGTGACCGCGATGATCGTGATCGAGCCGGAACCTTCGATATCGACCGCCTTTTCGTATCTCGAAGCGAGGTCGGAATAGAGCGAACCCGGATAACCGCGGTTCGAAGGAACCATATCCATGGAGATCGAGATTTCTTTCAGTGAGTCGCTGAACGAAGTCATATCGGTAAGAAGAACGAGGACGTTTTTGTCTTTGATAGCGAACTGTTCCGCAGCAGCAAGCGCCATGTCGGGAACGAGAACGCACTCAACGACCGGGTCGGAAGCGAGGTGGATGAACATCGAAGTCTTTTCCATCGCGCCCGTTCTCGTGAAGTAGTCCTTGAAGAACTGGTAGTCGTCGAATTTAAGTCCCATGCCGCCGAGGATGATGATGTCGGCGTCTGTCTGGCTCGCGATTCGTGCAAGAAGTTCGTTGTAGGGTTCGCCTGAGATCGAGAAAATAGGAATTTTCTGGCTGATGACGAGCGCGTTGAACATGTCGATCATCGGGATGTTCGTTCTGACGAATCTCTTCGGGACGATTCTTTTCGACGGGTTGAACGAAGGTCCGCCGATGTCGATCTTCTCAGCCATGATCTCGGGGCCGTTGTCGATCGGTTCACCGCTGCCGTTGAAAACTCTTCCGAGCATGCTTTCGCCGCAGTTTACCTGCATCGGCTTGCTGAGGAAACGGATCTGGTCGCCCGTGCCGACACCTTTCGTTCCGGCAAAAATCTGGAGGCTGACTCTGTCGCCGTTGAAACCGATGACCTGTCCCAGAGTCGATCTGCCGTCGCTCATTTTGATCTGGGCAAGCTCTCCCAGCATAACGCCTTCGGCTCTTACCTGAGCGATACTTCCTTTGATTCTTTCAATTCGGTTGTATGTCTTTACCATCTTATTCCCCCTCAATCATGTTGAGTATTTCCTGTTTCTTTTCGCCGTAGATCGAAGCTTCGCGCGGCAGGTAGTTGAGCTGGATTATTTTGTCGGTGAGGTCGAGGAAGTAGTTTCTCGCCTTTTCCCTGTCATCGAACTTGAAGTTCTTGTCGAGGACTTTCGAGATGATGCCCAGCTGCTCGTTCTGTCTGTCCATGCTTGTTGCCGTATCGACCTTGTCGTAAGCGTTCTGCTGGAGGTAAACCGCATCGTAGAACTCGCCTTTGAGGTAGGTTACGATATCGTCGATACTGATACCTTCCTCGCCAACGACCGACATCTTTTTGCCGATATCGTCGCTTTCGATGATCATTTTCTGCGCTTTTTCGATGATTTTGATCCTTTCTTTCATCTTGTCATCGCCGTGAGCAGCGAATCTCTCGCCGTATTTCGACCAGCTGATGAGAGGATCGATCGCCGGGAATCTTCTGGCATCCGATCTCTGTCTGCTGAGGCCGAGGAAGCATCCGACGACTGCAAG
>DBYV01000009.1:0-12617 GCA_002310995.1 bacterium UBP6_UBA1177
ACACGCAACTACTGCTCTAAATGCGGAAAAAAATATCCCGCCGACTATATTTTTGAATCGAAAGAGCAGATCCCGCGCTGCGACTGCGGAGGAATCGTCCGCTGCGACGTAACACTTTACGAAGAGCAGCTTCCTGCCGAGGCTGTCACAAAGGCAGTAAACGCAATTTCATCGGCAGACATGCTCATCATAGGCGGGACCTCGCTTTCGGTCTATCCCGCAGCATCCTATGTCGGATATTTCAGAGGCAGGCACCTTGTCATCATCAACAAGGAACACCTCGTCTACAAGCTCGATCCGGTGAACGACCTTGAAATCAATCAGCCGATAGGAAAAGTTTTTTCGGAAATTCAGTGATTTAAAAATTAAGCAATAACGTCGACCTGCCCCGACTCTTCGACACTTTTTTTGTCCCACTCGATCTTCGAGCAGCACCCCTCTTTTTTGAGCTGCCTGAGCAGGATGTCGATCGCGTTTCTGATAACAGGCGAACTTTTCGAATGAAGTCCTTTGCCAGTGACAATCCTGATTTTGTAGATGCGGCCGCTTTTCATGGCTCTGACGTTGGTTTCGACCACTTTTTCGGCCTCGTCCTGCGTCAGTCCGTGGAGATCGATCTCGAATTCTGGAAGAACGTTTTCGCTGCGCGGTCTGAAGAACTCTTTCTGTTCTTCGGCACTCGATTCCTTCTCGCGTTTGTGGATCTCGAAATCAATGTCTGAGTATTCCTCGAGAAGGTCTGCAAAACTCTCTTTTTCACCCTCTTTTTTCCCGGTTTTGCCCGAAAAAAGTTCGGCGAAATTCATTGAATTATTGTTTTGGAATTTTTTACTCATTACAACCTCTTGCCCAGATGGAGCCTTTCTGAAAGTATGTCGAAGAAACTTCTTTCGGGGTTCGAGACTACGCTAAGATCACGCCCGTTCCTGCGGATAAGGACGACATCATTTTCGCACACCTGGACCGAATTCTTGCCGTCGCAGGTCAAAAATCCGAGAACGCACTCTTTCAAAGTGACATTGACCGAACCTGAGGCCGGAAGCACGATCGGCCTGTGCGTCAAAGCGTGCGGAGCGACCGCGTTGATGACAAATGACTCGTCCGCAGGATAGATTATCGGACCGTTGCACGAAAGGTTGTAAGCCGTCGAACCCGTCGGCGTCGCCGCGATAAGCCCGTCACATTTGTACTGCGGCATCTCTTCGCCGTTGTATTCGATTCCGAAGCAGAGCATCGGAGAAGCGTTTATGTCACGGATTATCGTCACTTCGTTTAGAGCTGTGAAAGCGGCAGTTTCAGCACCGTTTCTGAGGAGTCTGACATCCATCATCATGCGGTTTTTGACATCGAAGTCGCCTTTTAGGAGATTCGTTATCATCTTCTCTTCGCCGGGATTTATTTCGGCAAGGAATCCGAGCTGCCCGACATTGATTCCGGCAATCGGAATACTGCGCTCGAAAGCCATCGAAGCACCTGCGAGGAAAGTTCCGTCGCCGCCTACCGTGACGATAAGATCGGAACCCTCGATCTCTTCGATATTTTCTACAACTTTCACACCGAGTTCCCTGCTCTTTCCGGTGATGAAAGCGCGGGTTTCCTGCTGTTCGGCGATTTTTCTGCCGTCGTTTCTGAAAAAGAGGAAAACTTTTGAAATTTTATTTGATGTCATGTTTTTTTATTCCGTATTTAAAGCCGCATCTTGGACATTCGACATTGAGAACAGGCTCGTTCTCGAACAAGAAATCGATATCCTTTTTAGGCATCCGTTTGAAAATTCCGGCGATTTTTTCTTTCGTGCAGCCGCATCTGAAAGTAAGGCTCACATTTTCTTCCGAAGCCTCTTCAATAAAAGCAAGCGATTCGGAATTGTTTTTTATCCCGAAAATCTCACCGTCTTCGTAAACTTCCAGGTGTTCCTGCGACTGATCGGCAAAAAATCTCTTGAAAAGTTCGTCTAAAATCCTGTCGGATGGAATATTTTCGGCACAGTCAACCATCGTTACGCTTTCCATTCCCGAAATATCCGAAACCATCTGCACAGACATACGCGGATTTTTCTCGTAAGGCGAAGGCTCCCATGAATGGGTTTTCGCGACAAAAGTGCCGTTTTCCGAATCTACGCAACAGAAAAGCCTGCGTTTCTGCAAAGGCATCGAGACATTCCACGCGAAACTCCACCCCTGCGGCATGAAAGGAAGGTAAGATACCGCAAACGAAATCAGTTTTCTAAGATTCGGAAAGCACTCTTTCGGCACGGCCTCTATCGGATTCTGCACATAAAAATCGAGATAAAGCCCCATAAAATCGACAGCATTGAGCCCTGAACACGCCGTTTCGCCGTTTTTCGACACAATTTTCAATGTTGCGAATGACATTTTTACCTTTGTTTGAGCTGCATATTGATCTGGCGGTTTTCGGAAGTCGGTGTAAATTCAAGACCACCTATCATATCGTCTTTTCTGAATTCGATAATATACTTTTTATTCAACTCAAGTTGCAGGGATGACGGCGTAACCTTGCCGGTATCCTCGCCGTTGACAAAAATCTGTGCTCCGCCTGGCGATGAAAACACCGTGATGGTTTCGACTTCGACATCGGGATCGACGAAAAGGAATTTCAGTATCAGGGCTATCACTGCAAGAGCAGCGACAATACCGGACAAAAGACCGAACCTCGAAAAGAAAGCTTTCTTTTTTTCGTGCTTTTTTTCTGCCTCTTCCTTCTGGCGGGCAGCTTCCGCAGTTTTCTTTTTCTCCTCGAGGTCTATATCTTCCAACTCACCGATATTGTTGAATAATTCATCCATAAGATACTCTGTCTGTGCCTGTTCGATGATTTTTGTCATCTTGATAAAGTGAGCCGGGAAAAGTTTTTTAACAAATGCCGGAAGCATCTCGCTGTTAGGGTCAAATTCAAGCGAATTATATACCCTCTGCAAATCTTCACGCATATCCATGGCCGAAGCATAGCGCCTGTTCGGATTCTTTTCCAAAGCTTTCATAACAATTTTGGCAAGATTCGGATCTATATCGGGCATAAGTTCGTTTATCGGCTCAATTTCATCGTTCAGAATCGAATTCATAATCGCCATATCGTTGTCAAGCTGCTTGAAAAGAGGCCGTCCGCTAAGCATTTCGTAAAGAATTATACCTACAGAGAATATATCGCTGCGCCTGTCAACTGCCTGACCGCTGCACTGCTCGGGAGAAAGATATGCGTAAGTCCCCTGAATCCCGGCTGCACCCTTGATTTTTTTGGTGTAATTTGCATTTGCGATACCGAAATCAACAACTTTTATTTTTCCTTCGTAGGAAATCAGAATGTTGTTAGGATTCATATCAAGATGAACGATGTTCAGGAAGTTGCCGTTTCTGTCCTGGGCGTTATGAGCATGATCAAGACCGCACAAAACAGCCGAAATAATCTCAATCGTGAGATTAAGCGGCATCATTGCATCTCTTTCGTCAAGTTTTTCGATAATTGAGCCCAAATTCTGCCCGAAAACATACTCCATAGCGATGAAATACTGATCGTCGAACTTTCCGAAATCGTAGATTTTAACAATATTCTCGTGACTTATATTGCAGATTATTCTAGCTTCTGCAAGGAACATTTTAACAAGCATCGGATTGTTGCTATACTGCTTCAACACCTTCTTGATTGCAATAGGCATCGAATTGACAGGTGAATTTACATGTTTGGCAAGAAAAATCTCCGCCATTCCGCCCGTCGCTATCTTGGAAAGCAACTGATAATTGTCAAATCTCTCAAGCATGCAGAAACCTCCTTTCGACGCGGTACTGCGCGCGCTTTCGACGTCACGTTGTCACGTCGTTCCGTCGTTACTACGATCCGGCGCGCTGAAAATAACGGCAAAATCGGTGTATTATATTTAATTTTTTTGAAATTGCGAGTGTAAAAGCAGGTTATTTGTTGATTTCGGCGATAACTTCTTTGGTGATATCGAATTTGTCGTTGTAATACAGAGTCTGCTCTGCGGGAACAACCATATCATAACCTTTTGTAAGAGCTATTTTCATAACAATCTTGCGCACTTTAGCAAGAAACTCTTCCTGAGCGGCAGCATCTTTTTCCGCAAGTTCCTTTTCTTTCTGTCCTGCCATTTTCTGAAGTTCGAGAGCTTTTTTCTGATACTCTTCAAGCATCATAGCCTGTGCTTCTTCTGTTGCCATTTTGGCTTCTCTTTTGATTTTTTCCTGAATTTTTATAACTTCGGCTTCTTTAGCTTTGAGTTCGTCCTGACTTTTCTTCAACAAAGCTTCGACTTTTTTTCTCTCTTTTTCGACTTCCTTCGATTCTGACCAAACCTTTTTTACGTCAACGAAAGCTATTTTCTGCGCGTAAACAGGGGTGATCATCAACAAAACGAACAATACTGCAAAAATTCTGAATTTCGTCATAATTTCCTCCTATTCTTCAATTGTAACTATTTCAGCATCTTTCCATGAAAATTTATTTATATCGGCCTGTGCTTCCTCTTTTGAAGCATATCTACCGTATCTGACTTCGAATTTGCCGTCACTCGTGAAAATATATGTATCCTCTTTTATTTCACTTTGATAAGTCTTCGCCGCATCGATATTGCCGAATGCCGCGAGCATAATTGCATAAAAAACCTCTTTTTTTGCCTCTTTCGGAGCTTCTGCCTCAGGTTCTTTTTCTTCCTTTGCAGGTTCCGTTTTTTCTTCTTCCTCACTCTTTTCAGCCTCATCCGCCTGAGCAGACACAGCTGTTGGAGCACTTTCGGCAAGTCCGACGACTTTTATCTTGGCCCTGATTTTTCCTTTTGCTGCGTTGTCTATTTCATCAAAAGCCTTTTTTGTAAGATCTATAACTTCTTTTCCCGGCCTGTCAGTGACTGTTACTTCTACCTTTTTTCCAGTATCAAGAGACTGCACTTCGAGCACTGTTCCAAACGGAAAACCGCTTGCCGCGCAAGTCATGGCATCATTCGAAAAAGGCTCGCCGTTAGCCATATTTTTGCCGTTATATTCATCACCGTAGAATGTTACCCAATAGTAATATGTGTCGCCTCTCGAAACCGGATGCTTCACAACACGCGGAGATTCACAACAAACAGAAAAAAAACAGAAAAATGCCGTGCAAAGCAACAGGCTAAGAATGTTTTTTCTTTTTAATTTTTCCATCTTCCTCTGAGGTATAGTAGTAATAATTGGATTTGTAATAAGATGAATGATAGTACGAATAACCGTAATAAGATTTAAACTTCTTTTCCTTTTTGAAATCAAGGTTGTTGACAACTACTCCAAGACGAATAATGCCGGGCTTCGAAATATTTGCAATTACAGACTTGAATACATCGCGCGGCGTTTCGCTGATATTGACGGCGAGTATCAATCCGTCGGTAAGAGGCGCAATCGTTGCGGCATCACTTACAGGGCTTAGCGGCGGCGTATCAATGATAACGACATCATACTCCTCGGAGAACTCCTTTAAAACATCGGCAAAACGGGAACTTTCCAGAAGTTCGGCAGGGTTCGGCGGAATAATGCCGGCAGTAACAACGTCAAGTCCGTCATAAACATTTTTATTGACAACGTCTTCCTTCGAATGCTCACCGACGATAAGAGTCGAAAGACCTTTTTCGTTCTTGAGACCGAAAACCTTATGGACTCTCGGTTTTCTCATGTCGGCATCTATTAGAAGCACCTTCTTACCGGCAACTGAATAACTCGCGGCAAGGTTTGATGAGACAATAGTCTTTCCCTCGTGCGGAACGGAACTCGTAACAAGCATGACTTTGAGCTTCGAATCAGGATTGCTCAATTTGATATTAGTTCTGAGAGACCTGAAAGCTTCTACTGCAAGGTTCTTACCGCTTTTATCCTCAAAAGCGATTTCCTTAAACTGAGAAGTTTCCGGCTGCTGGAACTTCGGAATGATACCAAGAAGCGACTTACCGGAAATAGTTTCGACATCTTTGAAGCTCTTGAACTTGGTATCGAAAAACTCGACAAGGAAAACAGCAAGCGACGCAAGAACCAGTGCAATTGCAAACCCTGCGAGCAGAATTATCTGCTTTCTCGGCTTAACAGGAATCTTGGAAATAAGCGCACGGTCAATCATACGGATATTGTTGTTCTTCAGAAGCGCGCTGAGATCTGCCTCTTTTGATCTTTCAAGAACTATATCGTAAAGTTTTTTGTTCGTTTCGACTTCACGGCGCAGCTTGCTGTAATTTATATCCAGTTTATTAAGGTTAATCGCCTCTGTCTGCGATTCGGACAACATCTTGCGGTTCTTTTTCATCTCGTTGTCAAGCATTTTCATCTCAAGATTATAGCTGCTGATAACGCCCGCAATTTCGCTTTTAAAGGTCTTTTCAATATTTTCCTTGTCGGCCAGCAGAGTAACAACCTTAGGATGTTTTTCACCGTAAACCTGCTCTGACTCGTTTATTTTCGAAACAACTTCTAAATACTTAAGTTTAAGATTTCCGACAATCGGGTTTTCCTTGCTTATCTCCTTGAAAAAACCATCTTCGGGATTGTCGATATCAAGATGAGCGTACTCCTCGATCTTTGCCGAAAGAGCGTTTCGCCTAATCTCCTGATCTGTCAGCGTGTTTGTCAGTTTTATTATTCGATTTGACAAAAGCTCCTGCTTAGCCTCAAAAGTCGTAGCGAGAACATTGTTGCTCTGCTTGAACTCAAAAAGCATCAATTCCGAATTCTCGAGATTCTGCTTAAGGCTCACACTCTGATCCATGAGCCATCTCGCAGCATCCTTCGTTTCAAAATACTTCTTTTCAAGGTTAAATTCGATATAGGATGAAGCCACTGCGTTGGCGAGGAAAGCAGCCTTTTCGGGGTCCTTGTCTTCGACTGAGATACGCACGATATTACTGTTTTTCTGCGGCGTAACGGTAATCTTGGCCAGCAAAACCGAAACGGGATCAATATCCTTAATCAGAGCGGGGTCTATCTTCTCAAGATCAAAACCCAAATACTCGAGAACATTCTCTCCCGGCACCATCTCAAGCACCTTCTGAGCAACAGCACGGCTTTGGATTATCTCATACTGAGTAGCATAATAATCCTTATTCGCGTAAAAACTGCCCTGAATTCCGCTCTGAACTACTTCCATGTTCCCACCGAGAACATTAGCCGCTTTGGGCTCAATCTCGATAGTTGCAGTCGAAGAATAAATTTTCTCCATGCGGTATAGCTGAGCAACAGTAAAAGTCATCACGATCAGGATTATCGCAATAAAAAGGTATATATGCCTCTTCAACAAGGCAAGAATTTCCATTAAATCTATTTCGCGTTCCTGCTCATTCATCAGAAGAATCTCTCTCCGACAAAAACTATATCTCCGGCATCAAGATAAAAATTTTCCTTGGCGCCGTTCACTATCGATTTTATATCGACAACAAACCTTCGTTCCCTGCCATCACTACCTTTTCTTGTTACAACAACATTCGAAAGGTCGGCAAGATTGGTAAATCCGCCTGCAAGACTTATTGCCTCAATAACACTCATGCTCCTTCTGATCGGAAAACTGCCAGCTTTCTTGACCTGTCCCAACACAAAAATCCTTTTGCTGACAAATTCCTCAACCAAAACCGTAACATTCGGATCTTTCAGATAGCCTTCCTTAAGTTTTGAGGAAATCTTCGTAGCAAGCGTAAAAATATTGAGTCCGTCAACTTTTATTTCTCCAATAAAAGGAAAATTAATGTAACCTTCCGGACTTACTTGATAAACACCGGAAAGTTCTTTTTCATTATAGACCTGAATATTGATTTTGTCGCCTGCACCAATGAAAGACAGATGTTCTTCTTCACCGTCGACACCGTTTTCAGCGGAAGTCTGGGAACTTACCTGTCTGTCAGAATTATTTTCACCGACTCTGATTGTGCAGGAAACAAAAAGCGACAAACTAAAAAAAAATAACAACTTTGGGAGAAGTCTGTTCATCCGAATTAGTAATCCAGAACTATTGAAAGCATTACCCTGTGGTCTATATAATCATAATGGGTAGCCATCGTGCGGGTATAATTCTTTTCAGCATCAGCTGCGTTGTTGTAATTCGTAGTAGAAGTCCTTATATAATCCGTATCTTTGTATTCAAGAGTGTAACCAAGCTTGAGACCGAACCACGGGAAAATAGCATAAGAAAGCGCAGGAGCAAAGTTTATAAGGTGATCTCTACGTTTTCCTTTCGGCATAAGAACCGAGTATGTAACAGAAGAGCCATCTTCGTATTCGGTAACTCTCTGGTAAGAGCCGTCCTCAGCCTGAGTGTACTCATCATCACTGCTGAACTCTATATTTTTACCATACATGATGTAAGAATAACTGAAACTCATAGAAGCAAGGAAGTATTTTGCAAACTGCTGTCTGAAATTCAGATAAACTTTATGCGTCGAATTATACTGGAAATAAGCAGAAGGACGCATATTTTTAAGGTAACCTACAACAAAACCTGTATCCTGATATTTGAAAATCAACTCAGCATTTGCATTGTAGTCATGGTGAACACTTTTAGCGACATTTGCCGAATAACCGGCAGCAATTTTAGCTGAAATGATAGGAGTGATCTGACTCATTACACCAAGAAAGATATTTATCGGAACAGCCCTTGATTCATCACGCAGTTTCGATTCATAGTAATCCTGATATTTTGTCGAAAAAGATGCAAAAGCCAGTGTTTTCGGGAGGAATTTCCATCTTCCGAAAAGATCAATGAAAGGAGCAATATAGTTATAATCCTTATAAGTGCTTTTGTCTTTAGACTGTTCAAGGTAGTTGATATCAAAACCGAGTTTAATCTTTCCGTAAAGTACATCTTCGATGCTCTTGAATGCGACACCAAGAGCAAAAGAATCCATAAGGTTTCTGTTCTTTCCGGAAAGTTCCTGACCATCAGGTGTCGAAGATCTCGAAAGAGAGTTTGTGAAATCAAATATAATAAGACCGTCTTTGTTGAATTCTCCAAGAAGATCAGACCTCAAATCAAGTTCGGAAAGTTTCTTTGCAGTTTTGCTGTTTTCAATACCAAGATAGTGGTTATAGTCAAGAAGCATCGAAAAACCGAGAGTTTTTTTGTCGTCATCAAGTTTAATACGTAGAGACGGGCTATAGTGAAGAATCATATCCGAAAGAATTTCAGTTTTCTTTTCCGCACCGTTATCTACTCTTGAATCAGTGGTTACTGTATCTTCCGAAGCTTTAGTAATGTTGGATTCGAATTCCGGATTGATAGCTATACCAACATTAAGAACTGTATCTTTTGTTATCTTGAAACCTTTTTCCGGAGCATCATCCGAAAATGCATATACAGGAAAAATCATAACAAGCAGTGCAAAACAAACTGCTGAGAAAAAAATTCTGTTAGTTGTCATCTTACATTACCTAAAAAAACAATCATGATTACATAGTAGGACTTTGCTCTTCCTGTTCAGGAACCTGCTCCTCAATCTGAGCAGCGTCTTCAGGAGCTTCAGCTGGAGTAGTAGCAGGAGCTACATCAGCAGTAGAAGAACCATCATTTGTGGTCTGAATAACACCGCTTGCGTCAATACCTGCAACGTCTGCGGTATCGGAACCTTCAATCGCACCACGGTTTGTCTCAGTAGGCATATCATTTCCTACATTAATATTCATTGCGCTTGAAACACCACCGCTCTTTACATTTGTTGATGTTTTCTGCAACTCGGATTTAGTCTGTTGCTTAGGAGCATTAGAAGGCTCGCAACCTTGAGCATCAGCCAACAATTTATCTGCCATTGTTGCCATATCTCCCAAAATAGGAAGCTGACTTTGAGCTTCTGAGATTTTACCGGCAGCAAGAGAAGCAGAAATTTTAGCCAGCAGAGCCGATGCTCCACTGGACAATCTTGTCGCTTCAGCTAAATACTTGCCGACACATCCTTTCCACTTTTGATCCTTCGCGGCAGAAGCTTCAGCATTTACACTGTTTATCTGTGCCTGAACTTCAGAAATCTTACTTGCCTTTGCCTGAGCATCATCTTTAATAGCAGAAGCATCATCTGCATAAAGTAAAGATGCAAACACTAAAGAAACAAATAATAAAACAAATTTTGAAAAAGACATATTACACCTCTATTAACTTAATTGCTGAACATGAACGGGAAAGTAACACTCGCAGGACCACCTTCCGGTTTCGGGAAACGCAACCTGCTGATAACACCCTTGATGCACTTTATAGTTTCGGCATCTTTAAGTGTATCTTCCGCTATATCGATACTTTCAACACGTCCTTTTTCATTTATCAAAATAGTAACAGAAACTTTACCTTTCAAAGTCGGATTAGCAAGAAGAGCCTTATCATAACAACGTTTTACCGCTGCGCTGCTGCCTCTGATAGTTTTTGCTACGCTTGCGGAATCGACAGCGCCGTCGACTTCAGTTTTGCCGACCGAAGCCTTGCCGACAACAGCTTTTTCAGCTCTTCCTTTAACTGCAACCGCACCTTCGGATTTTTCGACTTTAAGATCATCAATTTTAGCTGTTTCGACAGCTCCGGCATCACCCTTTCTGCTACGCTGAGAAGAACTTGTAGCAACACCGATCTGTTTTACACCGGAAAGAGCTGTATCAATATCTCTATCTTTGCCGCCGTCACCTAGAACATCTGTGATAAAACCGCCTGTTCCGCCTTCACCAACTGAACCGATCATCTTCAAAAGACCTTTTCCAGCAACTTTTTTCTGCATTTCAGCAACACGAATCGACTCTTCACGCTGGATAGTAGAAGCATCCCTCGGCTTTTCAATTTTCTTGGGAGCTGCTTCCTGCGGTTGTTCGGCAACTTTTTTAGTAGCTTTTGCCGCAGTTGCCTGTGCATTAGGATCAATTTCCTTTTCTTCTTTCGGAGTCTTATCTTCTAATTCTTTTTCTTCTATCACTTCATCCTTAGTTTCGAGTTCCGGAGCAATAAGTTTTGCAAAACGGTTGGGAACATCCGCGAGTTCCACAGGCTCCGGCTTCGGAACAGACATAAGATAAATAGCAAAGAAAAAGTAACCGAAAACCATAATGACCAACTCTATCGAAACAAAAGGCCAGTCAACATGCTGTGTCCACGACCCTCTGATTGACTTCGGCAGTCTCAATTTCGGAGGTTTCGGCGAAGGAACCACGAATTGAAACAGTACTATTGCATTCCCGATAAGAATTTTACCGCGATAATCTTCAGAAATAGGCAGAACATAATCATCGCCGCGTTTTTTCAACGTCCCGCTTTTGATCAAATCTTCGATTTCTCTCGGCTCTCCCTTCAGAAAAATCTTACCAGTCATCTTTTGGGTAAGAACAAGTTCATAGCGCCCTGATCTGAAATAAAACATCGGGAATTTGCCGGACAAAAAAGAAGAAGGCACAACAAAATGCGCTTTTTCCGAATCACCTATAAAAACCGTCTCAGCTTTTCTGAATACCTGCTCGTCAAGGATTCGGCCGTTCTGAATAACGCCGACCCTTAAGACCTTATCTGATATCCCCTGGGGCATAACAACCTCGTAAAATGCAATAATAATCTTTCAAAAAACCGTGACCGGCAATTTAATGCCGGCCACATAAACACAATACTAACCAGCTGTGGAAATTGTAGCGAACTTAAAGTTCGAGAATTCCGCCTGACCGGCCGTATACATAACCTCTGTCAACAAACGATATGGGCTTTCCTTGTCCATAACGATCGTGCAGACTCCGTCAAATTTGAGAGTCGGGTTGATAGCTTCAAGACGTCTTTTCTTTTCAACTGCCTCGACAAGTGCTTTGTTCAAGGGAATAATGAAATAAGCGTCTTCGCCACCGCGTTTCTGAGAAGCCTCAACTTTTCCGTCTTTTACAACCGAAACCGGTTCATTGTCAACAACTATTGAAGACTTTGCAACCGTAACAGTAACAGTCGCAGCTGGCTGCAACAATGAAGTAGACTTCGGAATATCCAAATCTGGTCCTGGAGTAATGTTGACAGGATCTGTAGCATAACTCTTAAGCAAGAAAACAAGCATAATTGTAAGAATATCCATCAACGAGTTAATGTTTAATTTCTGCCCGCCTTCACTCTCTCTGCCAGTTTTAGATTTTTTCCTGCTCATCAGGATTTCTTCTTCATAATTTTCCGGGAGGTATTCGTAAGTTTTGTTTTCTTCTGCCATAATACCCTCCTTATGCTATACCTGCGCTGAGTACAACATTCGGGAAAAGAGTTTTCTTCTTTTCGCCGTCTTTTTTCTCACGAGTAGCATCCATTATTTTCATAATGTATTTATACTTTGTGTTCGGCTCAGCGGTAATGATAATGTTTTCCTCAGCCGGATTTGCATCTTTCAAATCCGAAATGATCTCAACAAGTTTATCAATATCGTAAACTTTTGCATCGACCATTTTGCCTTCCGCATCTTCTTCTTGTCCGTCAATTTTGAGAATCGTCGGACCCAACGGATCGTCTTTGTTTTCAATAACCTGATCTCTTACAAAAACAGTAATGCCTCTGTCAGTAAGGGCAACTGTCAGTTTAAGAGGTTTATCGTCCGGTCTGTCTGCCGGCGGATTTGCCTCGGAAGAAGGACCGATTTGCGGTGTAGCAACGTTGACAACGGC
>DBYV01000009.1:12622-40155 GCA_002310995.1 bacterium UBP6_UBA1177
AGAATGAGGTTCATTGCAGCCGTCATGTCGAGATCCTGACCGGATCCTTGTGAACGCCTCTTACCCATTTTTTATTCCTCCAAAATCGTGTCTGTTACTTACTCAGCCGTTCCTTTTTCTCTGCTAACAAGCAAGTTGGAAAGTTTTACAGAGTAAAGATCAAGGTCATTGAGGATTTTGCCTGCAAGACCATTAAGAACAAGGTGAATAACCGTTCCAGGGATAGCGATCATAAGACCCCAACCAGTGGTGTTCATAGCGATAGCGATACCGTTTGCAAGCATTGCCGATTTCTGCTCAGGAGCAGCGTGAGCAACTGCTTCGAATGCATCGATAAGTCCGAAAATCGTTCCAAGAAGTCCGAACATTGTAGCCGTACTCGAAATTGCGAACAAGCTGGGAAGGAGTTTCGAAATTTTCGGGGTTACTTCAAGAGTAGCTTCTTCCATTGCATTCTGAATTTCAAGCTCGCCTCTGTTAGCTCTGGAAAGACCAGCCTTCATAACTTTTGCAAGTGCTGCATCGCCTGCTGCGTCGCAAAGTTTGATAGCCTTGTCAACACTGTTTGCCATAACAAGTTTCTGAATCTGTTTCATCAAGTTTGCGCCGTTTGTGTTGAATTTTACAAGGAGAAAAATAAGCTTGTAAATTGCAACACCGAGAACGTAAAGACCGCAAATAGCGATGAAGTGCATAAACGTTCCACCTGAACGATAAAACTCAGCAAACCATTCCATAGTAAATCCTCCTAAAAAATAAAAATAATATACTAGAAAGCATCGTCTACACAGACGGCTTTCTCCACCTCTTCCAAAAAACTTACATTCAGATCCAACGAACGATACGAGAATTTAGCTCTTGACAAAAATGTCATAACTTCAGGTTTTTGTATGGTTCCTTCAATCTGAATCTCTTCTATAACAATAGTTTTCGCTTCAACATTAAACGAAAAAAGTAATGAAAAAATAAGCGCACAAACAAAAAGCATCACAAAATTACCCTTTACAAGAACAAAGTTGCCGGGAATATATACAAACATTTTTTTTAAAGCAAATTTTTTAGCAAATGCATTGTAAAAAACTTGTAACATATTTATTATACTAGACTTTATCATATTTATTTTCACTAGTTTGCCTCTTTGTTTTCTCCCGTTCCGCCATCCTGTTCCTCAGGTGCTGCCGGTGATGCTTCAGTCTTTTGTTCAGAAACATTCTCTGCTGGTGCTTCTGTCGGCTGCTGTTCCTGTGCTGCTTCCGCTGGTGCCGCTGCAGGCTGTTGTTCTTGTGCAGCTTCCGCCGGTGCCGCTACCGGCTGCTGTTCCTGTGCTGCTTCCGCTGGCGCTTCTGCCGGTTCCTGCTGTTTCGGCGTCAACTCTTCAAGCTTCGCTTTTGCCGAAAGGCTTAGAGTATCGTTTTCGTCAACAACAGGGAAATCTTCCAGATATTTGCTCCAAGCTTCAACTGTTCCAGCTTCTTCCGCCTTTTTAAAAGCCGCTTCCTTGTTCTCCTTGAACTGCCTTGCCTCTTCTTCCTGAGCTTTCTTTCTCTTCTCGGCTTTTGCTTTTGCGGCCAAAGCAAACTCAAGTTTTTTCTTTTCGGTATTCGCTTCTTTTATGTAACCGTCAACAAGCGCTTTCTGCTCCTTGAAGTTCTTGCTCTTGGCAATAAGCTTCAGGTATTCGTTGAAATATTTTACAGCCGTGTCAAAACGTGCCGGATTTTTGTCACCGTTGACATCGGCATCGAGATAAAGCAGAGCCTTGTTGAATATCACACTGTTACGAAGTGCTTCAGGCAGATCATTGCGCGCCTCGAGTTCATCGATCAGAACAGCAGCATTCTTGTAATCATCAAGACCTTTGTATGCCAGCGCAAGGTTAAGTTTTGCCGACCAGAAATCGTCCTTGATCTTCAAAGCTGCTTCAAGCTGCTCTTTTGCCGTTGAATAATCCTCGATCTTCATTGCAAGAACTGCAAGGATATTTCTGACTTCAGGCTGGTCAGGGTTTGCCTTAATAGATTTCATGAGGTGAGTCGTAGCACCTTTGGAATCCCCTGTTCTATGTAGCAGAAAACCGTAAAGCCTCTGAAGTCTGAAGTTGTCAGGGTCCCATTTTTCAGCGGTTTCGAGAGCCGATTCTGCAAGCTCATACATCTTTTTATTGAAATAAGATGTGGCGAGCGTGATTACCGCTTCCGAGTTCTGCTCATCCTCTTTCAAAACCATCTTTGCATATTTTTCAGCCTCGTCTGAACGTCCGAGCTGAATATTGAGCCATGCAATGAAATTGTATTTTTCAACAACGTCAGCGTTCTTTTCTGCAAGCTGGATGAAATATCCTTCTTTATCCTTAATCTGACCAGGAATATAAAGCAGAGCCAGGTTGTAAAGCGGCTGAGTAAATGCGTTGTCAGCAAGATATGCTTTTTCATACCAAGCAGCAGCCTCTTCCCTGTTTTTCATACGCTCGAAGCAGACAGCCGTATTGAAAGCGATCTGCGCGTTTCTCTGATCCTTGTTAAAAGCAGCCTGCCAGAATTTGACAGCCTTTTCGCAGCCTCCGTCAGAGTAAGCGCGAAGACCTTCCGCAAAATCTTCCGCTGCTGGTCCGACATATTTGCCACCTTCGTAGTTTGGATCTTTTGCCTGCGTTCCTTCAGACCCTGCCGTTTCAGCACCTGACGCACCGCTTTCAGACGCAGCTTCCTGTTGTTTTGCCGCACCTTCTTCACCTTCTGATACAGATTCCGGCTGCCCTTCCTGAACTTTATTTTCAGCGTTTCCTTCCGGTTTCCCGGAATCAGAAGAAGAAGCTACGGATGCCGTTCCGCATGAAACAAAAGAGAGCAGTGCCAATAATATGAAGATTTTATTCAGCTTTTTCATTGTCAACCTCTTTAGGCATTTCATTCTTCTGTTCGGAAGTTCCTTCCTCGGCGGCAGCTCCCAACCCCGCCTTTTTGTAAACTTTCTTTTCAGCCTTATCAAGCGAAATAACCGGTGCAAAACCAGAATCAACAGCGTTTTCTTCAGCAAATATCGGTGTTTTGCCGACTTTGTATTCAGCCGGACGCATAACAGCCAGTTTTTCTGTTATCAGCTGTGTCCACTTGTTGAAGACTTTAAGTTCACGAGCTTTCTCCAGAGCTTTCGAATAATACGTTACAGCCTGTTCCTCGATAGGTTCAGCCTGCTGTTTGAGCATATCGGCATAAATCTCCTCTTCTTCCTCGCTGAGTCCTGCCGGTGGCTCGGCCTCAAAAAGAGCATCCGAAAAACTCTGATAGAGGAAACCGATTCTGTACATTCCAGCCATCATCCAGTCATAAACCTGAAATTTCAGGACTTCGTTGTATTTTCCTTCGAGCTCCTTCATGGCGGCAAGTTTCTTTTTGAGGTTTTCCTCGAGCTGCTTGTCGTTTTTACCGAGAATCTTGATTTTCAGATATGCATCGAAATCGTCTTCGAGAAGTTTGAACTTCGCCTCTGCCGCATAAAGCATTGACTCATCAGTCGTGACTTTCTTGGCTGCGATATAGGAAAGAATCTTTTCATACGAAGCCTTCGCCATTTTCTTGTTGTTCAGCTTCTCCTCATAAATTTTCGCAATCTGGTAACGCGCTCTTGCAACAAGATGAGTTACAGAAAGATCGTTTTCGAAAGTCGAAATGAAACTTTCGTAGTTTTTGATTGCATTTTTCCAGTCTTCAGCCTTCTGATACATTCTGCCGACATCGTAAAGAGCCTCTTTACCTTCCGGTTTGGACTTTTCCTCGGTGTAGTAAAGCCTGTAGTATGTGGCAGCTTCTTTATATTTCTGGAGTTTTTCGAGAAGGAATGCCGCATTGAAGACAGCGTTCGATTTTTCCTTATACCTCGGATATTTGTCATAAAGCTGTTTGTAAGCTTTGACCGCCTTTTCGTGGTCATAGCTCATCTCAGCATTGTATGCAACAAGATAAAGCGACTGCGGAGCAAGTTCCGAATTCGGATATTCAGTGTAGATTCTTTCGTGCAGACGCAGAGCCGATTCGAACATTGTTGCTCTCGAATAGTTGACAGCGGCATTGTAGATAGCCTTGTCAGCATCCTTGTTGCCGGGATTTTCCTCAACCATCCTCAGATATTCTTCGGCCGCCTCGGCATGTTTGCCCTCTTCCTCGAGCTGTTGTGCATGCTTAAAGAGAGCGCTTGCACGGTATGTCGAGAACTCTTCTCTGGCCTTTTTGTCGGTTTTAGCCTTTGCAGCAAGCCTTTCTGCAAAAATCTTTGACCATTTTGCAACGCTTACCCAGTCTTTTTTAGCCGTGTAGTAAGCGATTATGTCTTTTGACGCCATAACTGCCGGCTGTGTTTCCGGGAATTCGCTTATTATGCGGAGGTAACGCGGTTCCGCATCACTGTAGAGATCGTGATCATAGTAAATTCTCGCGACATTGTATGCAACGACCGGTTTGTCCTCGACCTCTTTCGCAAGTCTCAGGTATGCATCGCTCGAGAAAACAAGCTTCTGTTCAAGATCGCTAAGCGGTTTTCCTGCCTTTTCAGCAGCAGGAATGTTCTTTTCGTCAGATTCTTCCCAGATACTGTTATAGCAGTAGAAAACCTGGAATGCCGCATCGTCTCTGTATTTATCCTGATTTTTATCATCCCTTACACGCTCGTAAATAACGACCGCAGCCTTGATATCTCCAGAATAGAAAAGAGTGTCAGCAAGGCTGTATGTTATATCGTAAGTTTCCGAAGTATAGGGGAAATCCTTTAGGTATGCAGCATAGAAATCGGCAGCCTTGCGGTATTCTGCAGCAGCTCCGTCAGCATTGCCGTTTTCCTTCAGTGCCTGTGCCTGTTTGTGATGGAAGACCGCCGTATCAAGAAGAGCGACCTTTGCAAGTTCCGCAGCAGCACGCACCGCAGCAGCATTTCCACGATTTACGCGGGCCCATTCGCTTGAAGAATTATATTTTTCCGCAAAAATCTCAGTTTCGGCTGCTGCCTTGTCGAATTCACGCGCCTTGTTGCAGAGCTGGATAAGGGAATTGTGAATGACGGGCGTGTTTTCATAATAAGGATAATTCCCGATTATATAGCGGTAAACCTTTTCGGCTTCCACATATTTATTGTTTTCATTAAAGTAACCACCGAGCTGTTCGAACACTTCGATCTCAAACGACGGAGCTTTGAGAGGTGTAAAATAAGCTATCGCCTTGTCTGCGCTTCCCCACTCGTCGTCAGCGAAACTAATAGCGATATACTGAATAGCCTCTTTCCTAAGGTTCTGGCCTTTGTCAACGCCACGCGCCCTCATCTCATCCGAATAGAAAAGAAGCTGCGTGAATGTCTTGACAGCGTCTTCAAGGCGGAACTGTCTGTAATATGTCCACGCCAGTTTGTAAAGTATCTGGTCATAGAAATTGCTTTCCGGGAATTTTTTGCCTTCAAGGTACTGTACCTCAGCTTTCTTAAGGTCATTTTCGGCAAAATAATAGTCACCCAGACGAAGCCTGAGCTCTACGTAATTTTCACCGGCGAGACCTTTTTCAATAAGCGTAAGCCATACAGCGACAGCCTTGTCGCCCTGCCCCGACTCGGAATAGCAGTAACCAAGCAGATAATATACCGAACCGATGTATTCGAAATCGGGGAAACGGCGTATCATCTCAGTGTAGAGCCTGATTGAATCGGAAAAATCGATTTCAGGAAGTTCCGGCTCGGAATCAATTTCGTGGTTGTCAAATTTTTCGAGAGCAGCCTCGTATCCTTCGGTTTTCTCGTTATATACAATCATCGAACGTTCGTAATAAAGCTCTGCCAGCCTGTACATAGCATTCGGAGTATATTTCGGGTTGTCGGGATACTTTCTGACAAATTCCTCGAAAAGAATAATTGCATCCTTTCTGGCCTGAGTTTCCTTAAGTTCCTGTTCTGATATAGCTTCGGAATATTTTGACTCAACAAATCTTCTTTTTTCCGCGACTTCCCTGAGAACGAGCTGCTGAAATTCCTTGTGGTATTCCTTTACACGCCCTTCAAAGCTAACGACCTCTCTCGCAAAAGCCTCGCTGTTAAAAAGATCGCTGTCAACAATCACGTCATCCGGAGAAGAAGCAGACTTTTCCGCTTCGGCTTGCTGTGTTTCAGCCTTCTGTTCATCAGCAGAAACAGGCAGAGCCGCAAATAATGCAAATAGAAAAATCAGAAAATATCTCATTGTTCACCGTCTAAATTAAACTGGAGTTGCTGTATTTCTTTGGCTTTTCTGGTTTTAAGACGCATGATCTCTGAAGACGATTCCTCTTTCTTCTCCCATGCGACGTCTATCAACCCGAGATCACCCTGAAGCACAAGGTCGGCAAAAATATTGCGCGCATTATTCATATTCGAATAAAGCGCCAGAACTGCCATTTCCTCGACTTCGCGCTTAGCCCTCATAAGCTCGCTCTTGTAACCGTCGACATTGCTTCTTTCCTGCTCGTATGAAACACGGAGATCAGAAATAAGCCCTTTCATAGCATCATTCAGCCTGTCGTAGAAATCGGCAAGTTTTGCATCAATTCTGTCGGCTTCCCTGATCATTGCAGCAACTTCGGCAGCATCTCTTCTGTCAGGAGCATTGCCTATGATTCCCTGCTGGCGCGCCACGATTCCGTTGAAAGAATCCCTTATCGCATTTTCGGCTTCAATCAGAGTTCCGCCAAGAACAAGACCATTTTTCTCGTCGTCTATCTCGGACTGACAAGATTCGCTTTCAGCCGAAAGAGCATTGAACTTCTCGCGTTCCTGACCGATATTGTCAAGGAACTCTTTTTCCTTTTCCTTCTCTATATTCTTTTCTTCAGAATACGAAGCAATCAAATTGTCGAGTCTTTTGGCAAGTCTGTTAAGTTCCATCGAAACATTGTGCATTTTCTCGTCAAGTTTTACGACTTCGTCGCCATATTCCTCGGCACGTTCCCTTATCCGTTCCGGCGGAATCGAAACAGTGTCGCTTAACGCAAGAAGAGCACGTTTTTCAGAATCGAGCCTGTCAAATTCACCGCGCTCTGTTGTCGGGAGACTTGATCCAGCATATCCGTTTCTAGTCATAACAAGCGAATTCTTTATCGCAGCTACTTTATTTCTAAGCGTCATTGCGCTTTTCGCCGCTACTTTGAGGGGCGGGAAAAGAGTCGCGGAATTTTTGTTGCCTGCCATCGTTGAAATCTTTTTCTCAAGATCTTCAATACGCTTCAACTCTTCTTCCAATGCTATAATGGTGTCATTAAGAGCAACAGTTTCAGAAAATTTTTTGCTGTCTTCAAGCACAGATCTTACTGCCGGAGAGTACGGAAGAAGAAAATCGGAAACCTTGCCTGCCCTTCCGCTTGAAAGAAAAGCTTTTCCGTCAATCGAAAAAAGCTCGTCCTGATATTGGCTGTACTTCAAAACTATGGAATTGAAAAGCAACGAAGCCTCTCCGAATCTTCCCATTTTGACAAGCAGCGTTCCTTCAAGAATTTCAGCCTGACTTGCAATTTTGGAATACGGAGCAGTGTTCTGCACGAGACGCAGCGTATCTATAGCCTCGTTGAACATGTCACGTTTGATAAAAGTCCAACTCAGTTCATAGTAAGCCTGAGGGAAAGACTGTGAATCAAATGATACCTGCGCATAATTTCCTAAAGCCGTGTCAATATCATCAAGTTCGAAAGCTATTCTTGCAACAGCAAGTTCTGCCAACTCGCGGATATTTCCGAAACTATGATATTCCGAATTGTCAGGCAGAGCGATAATCTCTTCATAGTAAGCGCGCGCCTCTTCGAGTTTTTTATCACGAAGTGCCATAATACCGAGGAAATAACGCGCCTGCGGATAAAATGCAGCCTCTTTCCTAATCGAAGAAAAAAGTTTTGCAGCTTCATCTGACTTTCCGCTGAAGAAAAGCGATTTAGCAAAATAATAAAGAAGTTCCGAATCTTCGGAAATATCGTTTCCTCCCCTTACGAACTGATCGTAGTACCTTTCAGCCGCAGCATAATCTCCCAAAGAGTAACTCATAAATATCAGTCTTTTGAGAGCCTTAACTTTAAAGGCGCTGTTACCTGAAGTCGCAAGCATCTCATAATAGCGGGCAGCGGAAATGTAATTTTTCTGCATAAAAAGCGATTCGCCGAGCTTATAGAGAGCCTCTGACTTTACTGCGTCATTGTCCGGTACCGACATCGTCACCGAATAAAAAATACCTGTGGAAGTAACGAAATCACCTTTTCCGAAGAAGAAATCGCCCCTCTTCATCTTTTCATACGGCGCAAGCCTGTAGTCAGCGTCGGAAATATTAAGAGAAAGATATCTTTTTAAGTTGTTCTCCAATTCGGCATCGATCTCTTTCAAAGAAGTTCCAGCTTGATCGAGAACGTTTGCCGCGCCGACGAAAACTTCCTGAGAATCCTCCGCTACGACAACAGCCGGGAAACAGAGCAACAACAAAAAAAGAACTTTAAGCTCTTTGATCATAACTACTCCTCTTGAGCTGAATCCCTGTTTTCAAATGTATTTTTAGAAACCTCGAACTGAACTCCGATTCTGTGTTCGAAATCGTACATTCCGCCTTTGTCTATTGCAGAAACTTCAACTTCGACAATATCACCTTCTTCAAGTGTAAAGGAATGATCAGCCGAGACTTTTAACGAATAAGCTTTCAGATAAGAGAAGAAGCCGTAACCTTTGCCCTCATAAACATAATAAACCGAAACACGGTGAGGACCTGGAACGACCGCACTATCATAAACCTGAAATTCTTTCTCTTCCAACTCTTCCGGAAGATCGACTTTTTTGAAAATCGGTTTGTCGTCAAAATAGTAGACAGCCGAAACCAGTTTGAAAAGATCTCCGACTTCGTTCCTGTGGATTATCGTAACTGTAGAGCCTCCGACAGTTCCACCCAGAACGGTTTCCTGAAGGATTGCAAGTCTCTGTTTGGACTTGAATATTTTATCCTTCAAAGTGTCAATTTTTTCTTCAAGAGCTCTGAGTTTAAGGTTATAACCCTGCTCGTCATCACTTCCCTGAGCAGTTTTAGCAGGCTCCTGAACTTTAGGTTCTTCAGCAACAGGTTTCTCAGCAGGTGCAGTTTCCTGAGCAGGTGCAGCTTCTGGTGCATTTTCAGCAGGCGCTGCTTCCTGTGCAGTTTCAACAGGTGCTGTCTCCTGAGCATTTTCAGCTGGTGCAGCCTCCTGTGCAGTTTCAGCAGGTGCTTCAGCGGTTGCTGCTTCAGCATTGTTGTTTTGATCCTGAGCCGGAGTCTGCGGCTCCTCAGCCCCTAAAAAAGAAAAAACCAAAAAAGATACGATCATCAAAAAAACTTTCATTTCAAACTCCGCAAAAAAAAACCAGCCCTGAATAATAGGCAATAATTAAAAAAAGGCAAACTTTATACAAAAATAATATCAGATATGGAATACATTGCCGACTTTATACCCTAGAAAAAGCTCTGCCGTAGCTCTGAAAGAATTAGGATCATCAGTAACAAAAAACCTGTCATTTTCAACACTTACGCAATTAACCATATTGTTTTCCAATAAAATTCCCGCAAGTTTTTTTGCCGTATAAAAAGCTGTGTCAAGAATCTCGACTTTTCCACCAAAAAAATCGGAAATAACATTTCTCAACATCGGATAATGCGTACACCCGAGAACAAGCGCGTCCGGCGGATTCTTTTTCATTTCGGAAAGATACATCTCGATAGCCTTTTCGGTGATTTCACCTTTAAAAAGTCCCTCTTCAACCAGATGTACAAACAGCGGACAGGCTTTGGCAGAAATATCCAGATCTTTGTTACCACGGATAAGAGCCTTTTGATAAGCCCCAGACAAAATAGTCGTGTTCGTTCCGATTATACCGATCCGCTTCAACTCAGGTCGAGTCAACAGATATTCAACTACAGGTTCAATAACACCTATAATATTAAGATTCGGGAAACTTTCCTTAAGAAAAGAAAGAGCAGCCGCCGAAGCCGTATTGCATGCAACAACAACCGCCTTAACACCCAGAGCCATCAGCAAATTAACATTAGTCAGCGAATAATGCTTTACCACATCGACTGATTTGCTTCCGTACGGAACTCTTGCGGTATCACCAAGATAAAAAACACTTTCGTTTGGCAAGGCTTTCTTGACTTCATCAAAAACAGTAAGACCGCCGACACCGCTGTCAAATATGCCTATAGGATTTTTATTGAGGGAAAACACAGCACTTAGAAGAATGTGTACTTCATGAAAGGTGTGAAAATAATATTCATACCGTCGAAATCAACAATATAGTTGAATTCAATGGAAGCACCTATCGAGAAATGACGGGCAAAAGTATAACGCTCGAAAATCAGACCGCCACCGACAGCAATGTTGCCGTTGTTAGTTTTGTTTTCAAGAGCATCACTTCCTTTTTTATAAGTTTTTGCCAAAGCGTAATAATCAAAATTGATAATGGCACCGAACTCCCATCTCGGATCAATCATCCATGTAACATCCACATCAAGACCTACCGTAAGCGGGCTGTAATCCTCAACCCACGGAGAATCTTTGTGATTCTGCTCAAGATCAGCATCGTTTTCTTTGGCATTGAACTGAAGCATACCGACAGAAAGTGCAATTCCGATATTTACGACATCCTGAACAGGAATATCATAACCGAAATTGAGCCTCAAAGTCGAACCAATAGGACTTCCGGCGTTGTCTCCGCCTGCTTTGCCAACATAACCGACAAGACCGCCGGAGAACTGAAGATGCAGACCTCTGAGGATCGGATTAAGATCGTTGCCGGAAACATCACCAGCAGCTTCTTCAGACTCAGCCAAGAGCGAAAAACTGACCAAAAGTGCCATAAGCAACAAAAACAGCTTTTTCATATCTTTCCCCCTAGCTTTCTGAGTTCTTAAATACGAACGGGTAGTTTACGATAACGATACCGCCGCCCTTAGGAGCAGGGAAACGAATCTTTTTAATCTGATCAGCAACGCAGCTTTCAACCGTTGCGTTACCCATTGTGGTTCTCTGGACTTTCGAACTGCTGACAGCACCAGTTGCAGAAATTATGAAGTTGATAACAATTCTTCCGAAAAGTTTCGGATCTTTGTTAAGTTCCTTCTCGTAGCACCATCTAATCTTCGCAAGGTTTCTTCTGATGTATGCATCAATGACAGATCTGTCAAGAGCACCCATGATAACTGCCTGACCGCCGCCTGCGGAAATATCCGAACGACCTTTTCTGCCGATCTGACCTGCTGCCATACCGTATTTTCCACCGGCACCGCCGCCGCCACGTCCTCTTGTTCCAAGACCGCCGATTCCAAGAGCGTTACCGCCGCCGCCTGTACCGAAACCTCTTGTTCCAAGACCGCCGGAACCGAACTGGTCAACACCTGCGAGACCTGTTACAGAACCAAGTGTCTTTTCCATGCCGGCACCAAGACCGCCGCCGCCGAATACTCTGTCGAAGCTTGCCGCACCGGATGAAAGAGCACCCATAATACCGGAGCTCTGTGCAACTTTAGCGTCAAGACCTCTTCTTGCAGAACCCTGAGCATTTGCAACACGGCTCTTCTTATCACCGACTCTACCTTCTTCACCGAGAGACTTTCTCTGAGAAGTAGCTTCGACAAGACCTTCTTTCGGCTTTTCGAGTTTAACTTTCTTTTCTTCCTCGATCTCCTCAACCTTTATCTCTTCTTCTTTCGCCTCAACAATCAGTTTTGCAAATCTGTTGTCAAGTTCGAAAATATCAACTTCTATAGGCGGAGTCTCAATAATCATGTTAAGAACAAAACCGCCGGCAATAAAGATAAGAAGAAGAATTATCGCAAACGCGAAATCGAACTGCAAAGCACCGCCTTTGTACTTTTCCGCAGGAGATTTCAGAGCGCAGACCGAAATTTTGCCGAAATCCGCAACGAGAAGTGTCGTATCATCGATATCAACACTTGTATGACCCGAAGCGATATACTGCTCCAAATCCGTCTTCTCTGTTCCCTTGTAAAGAGTTCCTTTAAACCCGTTTTTGAGATTTACGGAAAAATTCTTTCCCGAAACGGAAGCGAAATCGAACGCATTATCGGACAAATAAGCTTCATCCACAATACAATCCGCACCGTTTTCCGTTCCCAAAGTGAACTTTTTGTCAACTTTGTGCAAATCAAGCAGGACTTTGTTGTCGTAAACAACCCTGATTTCCGGCTCCAATTTTCCTTTGGCTCCCTCGTTTACCGGTACACCCGGAATGGGAGACAAATCGTAAAGCAATCTTTTTCTCATTTTTGATTCAGGCATAGTCTCGGCCTCATATAGTGGTTAAAACATCAAACATAACATTCTAATTAAGCAAATCCACAGACCTTACCAACTCTTTGTTAAAATCCTGCTTAAGATTAATCAAAGAGTTGAATTTGGTTTTGGATCTATCCATAAGGAAGGAACCCGAAGGTTTCTTGATCTGACCTTCCAACATAACATCTTCAAAATCGATGACTGTTTTTTCACGGTATTTGATAAGTCGGCCTTCCTCATCTGTTTCCTGTGCAGCCAGGAACGAAAAAGAAAGCAACAAAAACAAAACAGCGACCAACTTTTTCATAGCAACGACCTCCGTCATATAAAAATCAACGCGCCTAGTTTAGCCATCATACTCGAAATATCAAATTTTCTCCTACTCAGTTTTTTCAACCGGTCTAATCTGAACTTTGTCACTCAGATACTGGTTGACAATATGGTCAGCAGGCAGGCTGCCTCCGACAAGAGAGATATACTTTCTGAAATTTCTTTTCGCTTCGACCTGCTTGTTCATATGATCGTTGTAAAGAACAGCAAGGTTAAATGTTGCAACAGCATTGTTCGGATCTTTCTGGAGAACTGCAAGATACTCTTTTTCAGCATCTTCAAATCTTCCGAGACCTCTCAAAGCCATGGCCAGACCGATTCTTGCGTTCAAGTTATCGGGGTCCTGAGAAAGAACTACCGAAAATCTTTCATATGCAGTCTCCGCATCACCATATTTCATAGCTATAGAACCGACATTGAAGTTTGCACTTTTGTTCTTCGGATCGTTAGCAATAGCGCGTGTGAAGTAAAGCATAGCGAGCGAGTCATCGTTCTGCGCAGAGTAAAGAACACCACGGTTATTAGCAATACCGGCATCGTCCGACTTCAGGTTGTAAGAGTTTGTTGTTACCATCGAAGCAAGACCTGAATCGTTTTTCTTGAAGTAAATCATACCAAGGTTTTTGAGTGCATCGACATCAGCCTGATCCTGAATGAGAATCTTTCTAACGGACTGAATTGCGTTGATGAAATCACCTTTCAAAAGGTAAAAACCAGCAACCGCCGAAAGAACACCTTTGTCCTTGTCGTTCTCTTTTTCAAGGAACTTCTCGCAAACTTCTATTGCACGGTTGTACTCAAGTTTGTTGGCATAAATAGCCGCTTTGTTGATGACCGGCAGAGAATATTTCGGATCAAGTTCAAGAGCTTTGTTGTAATTTTTAACAGCATTCTGATCATCGCCCTTGCGCTGATAAGCCAGACCAAGATTGTAGTAAAGTATCGGAGCTGTCGGAAAAGCTTCGATTGCAAGCTCGAAATTTTTGATCGCCGCATCAAAGTTGACTTTACCGTCTTTGACTTCGAGAGCTTTTACCCCCTCTTCAGTATAATATTTAGCCCAATCTTCCGGTTCTTTCGGTTTTGTCTTGGCAACAGGCGCTTCTGACGACTTAGCCTGTGCAGGTTTATCTTCCTGAGCTTTCTCCGGAGCCGTTCCGCAGGAAGCCAAAATCAAGGAAAACACCAACAAGAAAGATAATACTATTTTTTTCATGATTATTCTCCCTGTTCCTGATCGTTATTTTCAACTTCTTCAGCTTTCGGCTGTTCAGCTTCTTCAGCTTTGGGAGCAGATTCCTCCTGTGCAGCAGGTGCTGCTTCCGCCTGCTGTTCCGCTGCAGGTGCTGCCGGCTGAGCAGCAGCCTTCGGCTGTGCCGCATTTTTCTTGAGCTTTGCTCTCTCTTCATCAGAAATCTTCGGGAACTTGTAATCGGTGTCGATCTTTCCGATCAAAGATGATGTTTCGATCATGTCGGAAGCCGGAACGATTTCGTTTTCATCATAATATTTCCCGCCTGTAACTTCCTGGAAGAAACGAAGTTCGTATTTAGCCTTTGCAACCCATTCGTTGTAAACTGAACTTTCGTAGCCTTTCTTCATTGCGGTTTCGAAGTATGTAACAGCGTTTTTCTGAGCACCAAAAGCCTTTTCATCCAAGTAGTTCTTATACTCGGAAATCTGAGCTTCACTGAGCCACGGAGCGATCGGAGCATTGAACATCTGGTCAGTAAGGTCTTTGTAGATCTTACCGATGTAGTAAAGAACCGCCGGGGTAAATCTCGGAGAAGTCGTAATCGAAATAATCTGCTCGTATTTCTGCGAAAGAGAAACTGTGAGCTCGATCTTTTTGGTCATTCTCTCCTGAGAAATTTTGTTGAACTCGTCCTTTACCTTGGCAGCAGCCTTCAAATTAGCCTTCTCATCCGGATAAAGCTCATCAGGATTTGCATCACCGTGATGGATGATTTTGCCGTCCTCAACGTCGAAACCAAGCTGAAGGAGTTCGTAACCTTTGTGCTTCTTCGCAAAAGGAATATTGTCGAATTTGATTGACATATACTCATTGAATTCCGGAAGAAGTTCTTCTAGGAGTGCCTCAGCGATGATGTCTCTTGAAATCTCGTTAAGCTCAGCTTTTTCCTTAAACTCAGCACCTCTTGAGATCTGGAGAATCTTGTCGACACTCTTGTAGTATTCTTTCGTGTTATTTTGCTCTTTGTACATCTTAACTTTTGCACCGTAAAGAGCAAGGAGAGTATTGGGCTCGCCCTTTTCAACACTTACTTTATTGACTTCACTGACAGGTTTTTTCTTGCCGGCATCGTCAATATAATAGTAATCCTTGAGGCCTTTAATGTCTGTATGGTCAGCAACAAATCTGTCGAAACCTTTTTCAGCTCTGTCGTAGAAAGTTTTACCCTTTCTCATCCAGATGTAGCCGTACTGAAGAGCGATTTCAGCCTTTTCTTTGTCGTCTTTCGCATACTTATCAACAAAAAGTCTGTAGTTGTCGATAGCTTTTTCTGTTTCACCAAGGCTCTCGTAAAGAACAGCAGCGTTGTAAACCGCGTCGCCTGCATCTTTGCTCTGCGGAGATTTCTCGACGAAATCAATGTAAAGCTGAGCAGCCTTATCGTAGTAAGCAATTGCTTCGTAGTTCTTTGCAAGTCCGAACATGATTTTGTCTCTGTGCGGAGATTTTTTGTAAACATCATCGGACTCTCTGAGGAACTGCTCCTGAACACGGATTGACTTGTAAAGGTCACCGCCTTTCTGGTAGTAAACGATTGCGTTGTACATAGCAACATCGTTAAATTTCGATTTCTGGAATTCGTTTACGAACGCCATGTATCTGTCAGCTGACTCGAGGCTCTTTCCGTTTTTGTGCGGAAGGTCAGCCGAGTAGAACGTTGCCATTTCTTTGAACTTCTCGAGGTCGGTTTTAAGTCTGTTTCTTCCCGAAAGAAGGGCAGAATTCTTCAAGAATTCTCTCGACTTATTGTTAATAGCCTCCCAGTCTCTCGCCATATTGAGAGAGTCCATGATAAGGTCAGCCGAGAACTCAGCAAGTTCGTGTCTCGGATACTTCTGAACGATCATCTCGAAAACAGGAACTGCCTTTTCAAAGTGGTTGAAAACGTAGTAAGTAATAGCCTGTTTGTAGATAATATCGACAAGATATTTCGATCTCGGGATATTCTTAATATAGGTATCACACGCAGTTATAAACTTCTGATGAAGTTCAGGAATCGGTTTTTCTTTGTTTTCGTCAGCGACTTTGTCTTTTTTGTCTGCATCCTTGTCATCAGCAGCCTTTACGAGATCTGCACTGATTTCACCCGATTTTTCCTGTTTCGCCTTCGCAATTCTGTTCTGAGCTTCCCTCTTAGCCTTTTCCTGTTCTTCTTCAAGAAGAGCACCGAAGCAGCTTACTGCACCGTAAGAAGCATCTTCGAAGTGATGACCTTTCGGGTTCATGTCGGCAACTGCCTGATATTGGTCACCGGCTTCCGTGTATTTTTTGTGGTCATAAAGATATTCAGCGTAGTTGAAACGCATATCGTACGAAGCTTCCGATTTCGGGAAATATTTAAGATAGGTCGGGTAAAGTTCGCCGACGATCTTCCATGTTTCAGCCGATTTTGTCTTTCTTGCTTCGTTGTGGTAGTCAACGGTAAGAATTCTGAGAGCAGCTTCAGCCGTCTGCTGTGCGCTTTCGAGTGTAGCTTCATCTTTTTCGTTTGCCTTTACCCAGCGTGCATTTTTATCAGCATAATTGGCAACGAGAACGATGATCTCCTTTCTGACGGCATCTTTGTTGTTGAGCTTTTTGTAGCACTCAACAATCTGTTTCTGCCAAGTCGGGCCTTCCGGTCTTTCCGGTGCTTCCTGCTGCAACTTTCTGTAAATTTTAATAGCTTCTTCAGATCTGTCCTGATCGAAGTAGATCTGAGCAAGTCTTTTAAGAACGGCGATGAAGTATTTCTGTTCTTTGACGATAGTTTTGAAGTATTTCTCAGCTTCGTCAACAGAACCCGCCTCGGCATACGGAGCGACCATGTCGTTAAGAGCGTCTTCTTTGAGCGACTGGTCGTTGATTTTTTCAGCGACTCCAACAACCTGCTGGAAAAGTTTTACCGACTGCTCGTATTCGCCGACGTTGTACATACACCAAGCATACTTATAAAGAGCGAATCCGAAGAATTTGTTGTCCGGATATTTGTCAATGATGGCCTTATAGTTCGGGATAGCTTTGAAAACGTTGTTGTTGTTGAAGAAATATTCACCCATTTCGAAGTAAGCGTCAGAAGCGAACTTCGAGTTCTGGAATTTCTCGACAACAAGTGTGTAGTAGCGGACAGCTGCAAGAGCCTGACCGGTTTCCATCAAGTTGGAAGCCATGAAGAAGTAAACCTCGTCCAAGTTCTGGAATGTCGGATACTTCTTTATAATGTAATCGCAGACTTCGATCGCTTTTTTGTTCCAGTCAAGCGAAGCCTCAAGGTTAAGCTCTGGCATCGGAGCGTTCGGGTCGTTCATTTCGTAGTACTTATCAATCTTTTTGTTGTACTCGTCCATGATAACGGCTTTGATGCCTCTTGCTTTTTCCCAGTAAAGTTCGGCAAGACGTCTGTAAACCTCAGCCTTTCTCGGACCTTCAGGATAATCCTTTATGAGATCGTTAAGCTGTTTGATAGCCTCGTCTCTTTTTTCCATCGATCTGCTGTCGGTTTTGACATCATTTGTCTCGATACGCGCCTTTGCCGGACCGTTGGAAGTTGTTGTTTCGTCATCTCTTTTCTTTCTCTGCGCCGAGAGCGTCATAGTAAAGGAAAGGACTAACAAAACCGCTAAAAAAACTCTCAGTGTTTTGTTATTTAACATTTTCAGAAACCTCTAACTAATTTACCAAATTACTCTTTGCACAAATTGTCGACATTGAAGAAGTAGTAGCCGAGCTCGTCTTCCCAGTACTCACCGTCAAACGGATAGTAGTAGGAATTCTGAGGAACAGAAGGATTCATTTCAGTCTTCTTCTGAACGGTCTCTTCTTCTTCCTTTACTTCTTTGCCGTAAAGCTCTTCTTTTTCGAGAGAAGATTTCATACTATCTGTCATCTCGAAACGTATTGCTCTCATATCTGCGATGAGCTGACCAAGTTCGTTGTTGAGATTCTGTACTCTCTGAACAAGCCATACGCCTGCTTCGTTTCTGAGAGTTGTCAGCTGATACATCATTTTTTTGGAAACATCCTGAGCAATAACGCTGTTTTTGAAAGATTCCGGAGATTTTTCGATGATCTCAAGCTCTCTTTCTACCTCTTTGATGTGATTATATTTTCTTACGAACAGAGATTCGGTAAGGATGTTCCTGAGAACAGCTTCCGGAAGTTCAGTATTCTCACCTGCCTGAGCCTGTTTATACATTACAAGGAGTTCCTTATAAATGTCGAGACCGGTCTTCGTGGAAACATTTTCAAGCCATGAAGCCATTTTCTTCTGATAATCCGGATAAACGCTGAAGAAGTAGTCAATAACATTGTTTACTTCGTCATACTGGCAGAGGTTGTAGTAGGTAACAGCCTCAACGATGTTTACTTCCGGGAAATAAATATCGGTGAAGAAAGGCGAACGAAGCGTTACAACTGTACCGAGTGTCGAATCGAATCTTCCGATCATGAGTGAAGCCCATGTTCTTGCGAAAAGTGATTCGAACCACTGAGCGTTGTCTCTTCCTACATTCGAGAAGTAGTTGAGCGCAACGTTGAACATCGCAAGTTTGTTCTGTGACTGCCAAGCAGCTGCGTAGTAAAGTTCGCCGAGTGCAAGTTCAGCCATACCTTTCAACTTTTTGATGTCTGTGCCGATGTATTTGTCATCCGGCATTTCTTTGATCTCGGTGAAGCTCTTCATTGCGTCTGCAAACATCTGCTGACGAACCTGAATGACACCGAGGAAATATTTAGCTTTCGGGTAGAAGGAGCTGTAGTCCTTTACCTGACCGAACATTTTAAGAGCCTGCTCGTCCTGACCGTTGTAGAAGTTAATTTTGCCGAGGTAGTAAGTCAACTCGTTGGCGAACTTCTTCGGAAGAGCTTCGTAGTCAACGTTCGAAAGAACTGCAAAAAGAACCTTTTCATCTTCCGTTTTGTAGGTAACGGCAAGAAGTTTCAGAAGGCTCGATACGAAATAGTGCGATTCCGAACCTTCGAAAAGGATTTCTGCAAGCTGATATTCGGAAGCCTGATAAAGCCCCATTCTGAAAAGAGACTCTGCATAGTAATATCTTGCGGTATCATGCAGTCTGTCCCATTCCTGGTTTTTCATAATCGCATAGAAACCGACAGCTGAAGTAAAGTAATCTTCGCTGTTGTATGCGTTTACGACTTTCGTGATCGCTTCCGGCATACCTTCAACGAGAGATGCGTCGATCTTCTCGTATTTTTTCATTTCCTTTTCGCGGACGGTAAGCTGCGACGCACAGGACGTCACAAGCATCACCGCAAAGGAGATAAGAACAAGAGTCAGTATTTTTTTCATAGTACCACCCCACTACTTAGCAAAGGGAAGGAACATGCTTGCATTTATCGTGAACAAAAAGTCTGACTTGAGATAAGCCGAGCTTCCGCCTTCCTGTTTCGGGCGTTTATCCTTCATGATGAACCAGTCGAAATTCAAGCTCAGACTTGCGTTTTTACCCAAGAAAATTCTCGGAGCGAAACCAACCTGAAAAGCTACGTTATTGTTGTTCATTTTCTTGACGCCTTCGCCTTCTGCAACTGTTCTGTAGTAGTAAACACCTACTGAAGCGTTGAGGTCATACTTCGGAATTATATCACCGAAAACGCTGAGTTTGCCGTAGAAAGGAGTGAAAACGGCACTTGCACCGCCGGTAAGCATGAGGTTGCTCTTCGCAACATAAGCATCAGCTTCCTTAGCCTGTTTGAGGGTTTCATTTTCCCAAGAAACAGCGCCATAGAGGAAACGTGCCTGCAAAGCGATGTATTCGTTGAAGTGATAAGCCGCTCTGATGCCGACTGCAAGAAGATCTTCCCAGTCGCCGCAAGCAAAACCGATGTCGATTCCGAGCTCAAAACGTCCGTCCTTCGTGAAGTCTTTCTTCTGAACAACTTTGATCTGTTTTTTCTTTTCAACATTAAGGTCTCTGAGCTCTTTCTCAGACTCAGAATCAGCAGCCGATGCGTTGACATCAAGCTGTGCGGTCTTCGGTGCATCAGCATTCTGAGGAGCTTCGGCAGCAGGTGCCTCGCCGTCTTCAGCCGGTGCTTCTGCAGCAGTAGGATCTTCAGGACCGGCAGCTCCGCCGTCTAAATCGAAAAGATCATCTGCGAAAACCTGAAAAGAAACAAATGCGAAAAAAGCAAGTGTTAAAGCGACTAATTTACTGTGTTTCATGACTCCTTACCTAAATAGAATTGTTAAACCACCAAAAAGTCGGAAAGCAAATTAGCGGATTTGAAAATAATGTCAAGAATTTTCACGCTGTCAGACAACTTTTTATCTTATTGATAATATTAAATTTTTCCAGCATTTCATTATCAAGGCGAATTTTTTGCACAGCTTTTTTGATTCAAAGAAGGCTAAGATGCTTCGATGACGGAGATAAAAAAATCGACTTTTGCAAAAATAGGGGAAAAAAATTTTACACTGAAAAAATCTTCAAATTTGTATGCCGCGGCAATGGAAGCGACTGAAAGAAAAACTGCCGAAAAAGCAAGTTCTTTTTCACAAAATTCAATTTTTCCGTTTTCCAAGAGTGAAGAGGCAAGCGAAGTCAGCTGTCTGACACGCTCCATGATTTTTTCGGCAAAAGCGTTTTTGTCCGTTCCGGCAAGAATCTGCTCCGTGCAATGTTTGAAAACACCGAGCGCCGTTTTCTGAACAATAGAAACAATCTGGATCTGATTCGTTCCTTCATAAATAGATGTTACGCGCGCGTCTCTGACAAGTCTTTCGACTGCAACTCCGCGTATATAGCCTGTTCCGCCGTGAATCTGAAGCGCATCTCGGGTAACTTGTTCCGCCGTAACGGCCGCAAAAAATTTTACGAGCGGCACTAAGAATTCGACCTCGGCACGAATTTTACGGGCTTTTTCCGCATTTTCTGAATTTTGCGCCGAAGCGGAAGAATCAAGCATTTCATCGTACTTTGCCGCAGTAAAGTAAAGCAGCAGCCGCACAGCTCTGACACTTTCGTTCATATCTTCAAGCATCCGGGCGACCTGCGGAAGTTCAGCAATCTTTTTTCCGAACTGCACTCTGTTTCCGGCATATTTTTCAGCTTCCCCTAAAGCCGCTTCGGCAATTCCCAAAGCCTGGGCCGCAACGGAAAGTCTCGCAGAAAGCAGAAGTTCCATCGTATATTTTACAAGACCGAACCTTCTTCTGCCCAAAAGTTCGCATTTTGCCCTTTCAAAACGGATATCGCATGTCGGAGAGCCGCAGATTCCGTGCTTCTCTGTAACTTTAACAATTTTGCAGTTGTCATCCGCACTCTTTTCGCGGATAAAAAGCGAAAGTCCGCGTCCGCCAGTAACACCTTCTTCGCTTCCGGCAAGAACAAGCATGATATCTGCGCCGCCGTTCGTCACGAAATGTTTCGTTCCCGAGAGATACCACTCTCCGTTTTCTTCCCGCGCCGCCGTCGAAACTGCCTGAAGGTCACTCCCCGCCACCGCTTCCGAAAGTGCCATCGCACAGCTCAGTTTTCCGCCCGCGATTCCGGGAAGAATGCGATTTTTCTGCTCCTCGCTGCCGTACAGATATATGAGCTGACCGACTTCAGTCAGCGAAACCAGCGTCATAAGCGATGCGTCGGCGCGCGAAATCATCTCGACAGCCGCAATGTCGAAAAGTTTCGGAAGAGCTTTTCCACCGTAAATTTCGGGTAAAACGGCTCCGAGATATCCGGCATCCTTCAAATTTTCTATATTTTCCAGCGTTTCAGGAGGCAGAATTACCGAATTTCCTTCGAGTTTCACCCCGGTTTTATCGACTTTTGCCGCATTAGCCGCGATTTTTTCACCGCAGACTTCACCGATTTTGGCAAGAAAATCCGAATATTTTGCGGTATCTGCCGAAAAAAGTGAGAGTGAATCTTTGATTTTATCACTGAAAAAATTCATTTTTAGCCTCACGGTCTGAGTTCGATCAGCGTAATTTCAGGTGTCGCGCCGAATCTCACCGGCGGTCCCCACGAGCCTGTTCCGCGGCTGACATAAAGTTTTGCACCGCCTTCAAGCTCATAAAGTCCTGCAAGATATCTGTTGGAAATTTTCACCAAAAGCGTAAACGGAAAAATCTGTCCTCCGTGGGTATGCCCAGAAAGCATGAGATCGAAATGCGACGAATCACCATCTTCAAGTTCAGGTCTGTGCTTCAGATAGATATTGAAATTTTCGTTTTTGAATTGTTTCAGAACTTTTTCGTCCTCGTGGTAAAAAACATTCGCCTCTTCCGCGCTTCTGTCCATAACACCGCCGACCACGATATTGCGCCCGATATTCTCAACCCTTCCGTCCATGAACTCGAAACCGTTCTGCTCGATAAAATCCATGCAGTCAAAATAACCCGTGTAGAACTCATGGTTGCCGCTTATCGCATATTTTCCCATCGGAGCTTCGATTTTTTTCATGATTTCCGCGATTTTCAGCGGGTTTGCGATTCCTTTATCCATGTAGTCTCCGGTAAAAAGGACGATATCAGGTTTCAAATCATTTATCATCGGGACGATTTTTTCGGCAAAACGCTCGTCGATTACGCGGCTGAAATGAATATCGGAAATCTGAACAACTCTAGTATATTGTTCGATTTTTTTGCTATTCATCTCAAAATTTTTTACTACAATGTTCTGTGCAAGCAGCCATCCTGCGGCTACTGTATTGAAAGCGATCAGCGTAATAACGGCCAAAACAATCTTTCTTTTGCCAGGAGAAAGGTGTTTTTCATACAAATCCGTGAAAAAACGGCGCGCAAAAATCATAATTTCGCAAAAGATCCCGTATGCGACAAAGACAAAAAGAAAGGTGAAGTAGAAATAAATCACAAGCGAGACAATCTCTGCGGCCTTCGTGTTGAGAAAAGTTCTTTCTTTAAAGAGGGCAAAACCCGCCAGATTGACGATATACAGCAAATTCAGCAGTTTTTTAAATTGCTTCAGCCCGGGGAACGCGCTTGTCAAAGAAAAAATCAAATATTTGGTCATCAGAACCGCGGCTATAATTACTACCGCCGCGAAAGTGAGCATCTTAACCCAAGTCATCATTCCTCCGGCAGAAAAATCTGGAAACAATAGAAAATAACCAAATAAAATCAAATAAAAATCATCAATTTACCGAATTAGATTGTAGAAACGTGACCTGACATGTTTCACATCGTCAGGCGTCTAATTTTTTTATCGGCACGAACCGCCGCCGCTCTCTAGATTCCTTAGACACCTTAAATTCCCTAGATTCACTATTGATGCGGCGGCAGATAGCAAAGAATTGTGCGGCAGATAGCAAAGAATTGCGGCGACAAGCAGTATCCACGCTTACCAGATAATCACAAGATCATCGATGCAGAACCGGTCGGTATCGGAGTCGACACTGCTGTCTTTTGCGTACCGGAATGTCAAAGTGTGGATTCCTGCGGTAAGATCAAAGTTTTGCAGAGTCCAGTTTTCCCATCCTGATATTCCGCTGCTGGTCAGAGCATCAGTTGTTTCATCAACATCAAGGTGGAATATATCCCAGCCGTATTCTCCTGATCCTTTTATGTAGAAAGAGAGTGTACCGGCTGACGGCATATTTATGGTTACAGTCATTTCAGCAGTCGAGCTGCCGACATTGTGGTTGTCTGAACACATTGCATAACTTCCGGTCTTTGCTCCGAGATCAGTCATTCTCTCCCAGTGATATTGAGCAGAGTTGTCTACCGAAACAGCTCCGGAAGATGTGTCATCTCCGCCGTTTTCAAAACTCCATTTAGCTCCAGAACGGCACTGTGAACCTGTCCAGAAATAGCCGGAAGCACATCCGCAGGTATATTCCGTTAAACTTGTCGCGCCAAGGCATTCACCTGTTGAATTGGGATCACTGCCGCACAAATCACACGGATTTAAACATTTCCTTCCGTTCCAGAAATAACCGGAATTACACTCTACCGCGTTTCTGACACATACGAAATTGAAAGAATGGTTCATGGTGGTGGTGTATATGGTATCCATTTCTGAATTTTCAATATGGAAAGGTCCAATCATTGATGACAATTCGTCCGACGGATCATTCAAATACGATGATGTCCAATACCATGGATCGTAAGAATCAAATGCGGATGATGCCGGATCCAGTGCCGGATCAAAAACAGAGAGCATTTCGTTGATATTCGGCAGTCTCCAGTCTGTGTATCCGGCATATTCAAGACCTTCACAGTATGCAAGAGCATTCTGCCACGTACTTATAATCCCGTGATTAGTCCACATGAAACCGGTTGTTGTATCCTTTATAATATCGTAGCCGTCCACCGTTGTTCTGACGAAATGATATTTGGTAAGAGTCGTTCCTCTGACACAGCGGACCGGTTGTTCTATATTTTTGTTGTTGACATCGAATTGAGCTGCGGTATCGACTACTCCTTCTGAGTAATCAAGTCCGTTTTTATCGATTGTCCAGAATGATGTTTTATGGTTCCATGCATGAGAGTAAGGTGTGTCGGGGAAATATTTTTCATCGATAAACGGAGCCTCTCCTTTACCCAAATCAACAAGAGAGAAAAGTTCATGGATTGTCGGAAGTCTCCAGTCATCATGTCCGCCGTATTCAAGGTCTGAGCAGTATGCTACAGCGTGAGCCCAGTTATATTTTTCTGCCGGTATGGTCTGCTGCCACTCAAGACCGAGGTTGTTGTCGATAACTGTCTTTTCAGCCGGAACCGTTCTGTCGATTGAGAAATCTTTCGGAACACATGTTCCGAGTTCGGCATACTGTGCATCCTGACCGTAAAGATATTCGCCTTCTGCCGGACATGCAGTTGTGCTGATATCAATAACATCAATGCCAAAAGAATCACTATGAGTTATGAAATCACCTTCGCCGGCACAAGTTTTTGCACCGGTGCAGATATTGCCGAAAGAAGTCTTTCTGCACATCGCACCGTTCCAGAAGTATCCGGTTTCACATTCGCAAGTATAAATATCAACATCTTTCGGTTCACATTTTCCTGTTGTGTGTGACAAAGCCATGCATGGTTCAGCTGCACAAGGATCTGCAACACATTCCGAACCGTTCCAGAAGAAGCCTTCATCTTTGCAGCCGCAGATGTATTTCTCTTCGCTTACCGGTGTGCATATTCCGTTTGACGAAGCGACAGAGCCGCACAAATTCGATGTACACGGATTGGAGAGGCACTCTGAACCGTTCCAGAAAAGTCCTTCGCCGCAGAGATCGGATCTGACACATTTTACAAAATTGTGATTGGTTAATGCATTCGAAGCGATGTTTATAGAATTATCTCCTATATATGCACCTTTACCGTAGCTTGAAGACCAATAGTTCCAATAGCGCACATGTTCCGGGAAATCTGATGCCGGAGTCGTCGAACGATCAAAATCGATAATAGAACCCAATTCCCTGATATTCGGAAGTCTCCAGTCACCGTATCCGGCGTAAACCAGATTCTCGCAGTATTCAAGAGCCTCCTTCCAAGTTTTATTTTCAGCATACCCTTTCTGCCAGTAAAGATTTGTAACGCGATCTTTGACAATCATTACTTCCCCGTTAATTTCAATTTCCTCGAAATCATTGTCAAGCTGAGCAGTTCCTCTGACACAGCGCACAGAAACAATATCAGAGTCAGGTGAAGTAAGTTCAAATGATTCGCTCGAGCCCCAGCCTGTCGAGAAACCGTAGTTATGTGCAAATATCTGGTCGTCATCTTCGACAAAAGATGTTGTAGATGACCAGAAAGGAGCACTACCGTAATAACTGTAACTAGGCAAATCAGGATTCTCATCAAGGAAATCAAGAGTTTCCCACTCTTTCATAGTCGGAAGCCTCCAGTCTTCATGACCGCCGTATTCCAAATTGTCGCAGTATGATTTTGCATTACTCCATGTGTAAAATTCATACTCTGGAATATCCTGCTGCCATTCAAGTCCGGTATTGTCATCCACAACAACGACCTCGGTTTTGCCTTCACCGTTGACATATTCATACGTAGAGTAGCTCGGATCGATGCAGTATCCGGACAACGAGTAGTTAGCATCCTGACCGTAGAAATCTTCTCCTTCATTCGGACATGTCATTTCACCGTTTTCGTCGTAACAAAGTGTTGACCAGTATGTGCAGATGTTCGCATAACTCGGTTTTTCAGGTCTGCATCCGACTTTGCCTTTCCAGTAGAATCCATCTTCGCATTCGCATGTGTAAGGCATTGCTTTGTTCTCGCTGTTGCTGGTGCAGATATTATTCGAGTGGGCAACATTTGCGCAAGGATTGCTGTCGCAGATATCGCCTGCAACACATTCGTCATCATGGAAGTAGTAGCCCTCTTCGCAAATGAAGTAGCACTCCTTTGAACTTACAGAAATGTTGTAGGTTGCTGTTGTGTCGGGAAGCCACTTTTTGCCGTTCCATGTCTGGGTTATGCTCGGCACCTCGTTCCAGAGCGAGTGCGCCGGTCTGCCTGTGCATTCAGCCACTCTTGTGTTCGCGATACAAATGCTGCTCTCTTCGTTCCAAGTGTAGTTTTCCTTACATTTGTAGCGGCATTCTGTTGTTGATGCTTCAGTGCTGTATATAGGATTGTCAACTGAAGGGGCCCAGTCTGAACCAGTCCATGTCTGATCGATTTCAGACGCAACGTTCCATGCCGCATACTTCGGAAGTTTGGTTGTGTTGCATGCAGCTTTGCGTGTCTGCGGAACACATGCGCCGTTTTTCCACTCGTAGTTGTCTCTGCACTTGAAGATACAGTTTGTAGTTGTCGGAGTTACTCCGTAAGCCGCATTCAGTGTCGGAAGCCACTCTGAACCGCTCCAAGTCTGAGTGATGCTTTCTACCGTGTTCCATTCAGCATTATCGGGAAGTCCGGTGCAGTTTGCATTTCTTTCAGCAGGAACACAGTATTTCTGATCATCTGAAACAGTGTAGTTTTCCTTGCATTTGAAGCGGCACTCTTCTGTTGTCGGAGTCTCACCGTATGAAGCTATCGTCGAAGGTATGAACTTTTCGCCGTCCCAATGCTGCGTTATACTTGAAGCACTGTTCCATTCAGCGTTTGCGGGCTTTCCTTCACATGTTGCGATATTCGTTTCAGCCGAACAGGTTGAACCGTTCCAGTTGAAGTGTGCATCACAGTGGAATCTGCACAGATTTGCTATAGCGGCATCGCTGTAGCTGCCTGCCGTTGTCGGAAGCCATTCGGTTCCGTTCCATGTCTGGTTGATATTTGCGTTCCACCATGAAGCGTTTGCCGGAAGCGAATTGTTGTCACATGCAACGTTGGAATTGGTGTGACCTGTGCAGGCGTTGTCAACCCAGTCGAATTTCGTTCCTTCATCAATGCACTTGAAGTAGCATCTGTCTGTTGCACTACCGGTTGTGTGGGTTCCTGTCGCTATAGGTGCCCACATCGTGCCGTTCCACTCCTGCTCGATAGTCGCGCTGTTCCATACTGCATTAGCCGGAAGTCCCGTGCATGCTACAGTTTGTTTCTTTGGTACACATGCGCCGTTTTTAAACTCGTAGTTTTCTTTGCAGGTGTAGCGGCATTCCGTCTCGCTTGAAACATCGCTGTGAATAAGATTTACAACGGGTTCCCACTTTCCGGTGGTGCCGTTCCAAGTCTGTTTTATCTGTGAAACTGTGTTCCACGCCGCATTTCCGGGAAGAGTTCCGCAGCTTAC